>JAHZHM010000208.1:4993-7495 GCA_019420265.1 Clostridiales bacterium | reverse complement strand
TGTGCGGCTCTGTGCACTTCTTCATCCGAAGCATCTTTTCTGGCATAGCGGATATTATCCCGAATGGTGCCTGAAAACAGATGCGGGGATTGGAGCACATAGCCCAGATTGCGCTGCAGCCAAAGCTGAGAGCGTTCCCGATAATCCACACCATCGATTAAGATGCGGCCGGAAGTGGGCTCGTAGAAGCGGCAGATGAGGTTGATGATCGTGCTTTTTCCTGCCCCGGTTTCCCCGACCAGTGCAATGCTTTTTCCTGCGGGAACGTGCAAATTGAAATCAGAGAGAATTTGTTCCTCGGGAATATAGTGAAACCCGACATTCTCAAAGGTAACATCGCCGCGCAGTTCCGGCCAATTTTCCGGTTTGGGATGGAAACTATCGCCAAAGACTGCCTCAACTTCAGGTGTATCCGTGATCTCAAGAGGCGTATCCAGCAGGGAGATCACGCGCTCTGCCGCAGCTTGCGCGCTTTGAAATTCAGCTAAAATTCTGGCCAGCTGCTGGATTGGATCAAAGAGCTGGGTTGTATAGGAAAGGAATGCGGAAAGCGTGCCAAAGCCGATGAGGCCAAGCAAAACTTCCTGGCCACCGCGATACAGGGCCAGCGCCGTGCCGACAGAGCTGAGCAGCATGACGATGGGCATGAAAACTGCTGAGAGCACGGCCGAGCGGATGGAGACTTTGCGCATCGTTGTGGTAATCTCCTGGAAATCCTCCAGATTGGCCTGTTCGCGCACAAGGGTTTTGGTCGTCATGGCGCCCATGATTCCCTCGTTGAAGGCGCCGGTAATGCGGGAATTGGTCTTGCGCACCTCTCTTTGGCATTTGAGAATTTTCTTCTGAAAATAGAGACATAAAGCGGCGAGGACCGGGATGACACACAGCGCGATGAGCGCCAGCTGCCAATTCAGAGAAAACATCGCCGCCATGCACCCGACGACGAAACTGAGCGCCCAAAGCACGTCCACCAGGCTCCAGGCGATCATCTCGGAAAGCCGGGCGACATCGCTGATCATGCGGCTCATGAGATAGCCAACCGCTGTTTTATCATAAAAGGAGAAGGAGAGGGTTTGCAGCTTGAGAAAGACATCTTGGCGGATATCGTAGGAAATGTGCATTTCCAGCTTGCCCGCGCCCGAGACAAAACACATGACGCCGACGCTTTGCAGAATGACCGCCAAAACATAGGCTACAAAAAACCAGATGAGCCCATCCGTGGTGCCGGGCGTGATAAAATGGTCGATGGCATATTTGTTGAAGAGCGGATACGGGATATCCACGAGCGCGACGCAAAGCAGAGAGAAGATGCTGAATATTACCAGCCCCTTTGAGCGCCAGGCATAGGAGATCAATCGCCTCCAAAGGCCCATATCTATTTTTTCTGAAAATTCCTGTTCGTGAAGCCTGCTCATACGCGCGCTCCTTTCTGGCCGTTTTGCTTCTGCATGCTTTGAATTTCGGCAATTTGGCGATACATACCGTCCTCTGCCATTAGTTGATCATGTGTTCCCTGCTGCACCAGCCGGCCATTTTCCAGCACCAGAATTTGATCGGATTCCCGCAGCGTCGTGATGCGGTGAGAGATGATGAAGGTGGTACAGGTGCCGCGGATAGAGGCTAGGGCCGAGCGGATGGCTGCGTCTGTTTCGGTATCTACGGCGCTCATAGAGTCGTCAAAAATCAGAATAGGGGCATTTTGCATGAGCGTTCGGGCGATGGCCACGCGCTGCTGCTGGCCGCCGGAGAGGGTAACGCCCCGCTCGCCCACAACCGTATCATAACCCAAATCGAAACGCTGGACGACATCATGGATCGCGGCGGCTTTTGCGACGGAATAGACCTGTTCGTCGCTGGCGTTTGGCGCGGCCATGCGGATATTTTCCAGTATCGTGCGGGAATAGAGGAAAGGCTCTTGCAGCACAATGCCGATATTCCTGCGCAGATGTTTATGCTCGATGTCGTTCACGTTGATGCCATCGATGAGGATTCGGCCTGAAGTGCAGGGATAAAGGCGCTGCATCAGCTGCACCAGGGAAGTTTTGCCAGAGCCCGTCGAACCGAGAATGGCGATGGTTTGCCCGGCCTTGACGGAAAAGCTAATGTCCTTCAGCACATCGTCATAGCGATCATAGCCGAAGCAGACGTGCTCAAATTCGATGTTGCCGGAAATTTCGGGAGTCAGCGCCTGCCCCGGCTCTTTTTCTGGCTCGGCAGAGAGAATCTCGTTGAGCCTGCCCAGGGAAACGCCGGCTTTGCCTAAATCCGAGAGAATGCGGCCCAGCTGCCGGACGGGCCAGGCAAGCATATCAGTGTAGGTAGTAAAAACGAGCACATTGCCCAGGCTGAAATTGCCGGTTACGGCGAAATACACACCTGCCAGTGTGGAAATGCCGATTTGCAGATAGATGAGGCCGTCTGTCCCACCCCAGTAGACGCCGAGCAGTGTATTGAGCTTGGCTGTGATATTCTTATAGGCGCGGTTTTTCTCTGT
Source organism: Clostridiales bacterium (assembly GCA_019420265.1). Lineage (GTDB taxonomy): Bacteria > Bacillota > Clostridia > Christensenellales > Christensenellaceae > QANA01. The sequence goes on along the minus strand of JAHZHM010000208.1, from coordinate 5,001 downwards.
AAACTGGT
>JAHZHM010000208.1:0-4983 GCA_019420265.1 Clostridiales bacterium | reverse complement strand
GTTGCCAGCAGCTTATAGGAGCCGTCGCCTTTGTCCTCTGTGTAAATCTCTCCGTCATAGCTGCCTGCCGTCACCATGTGCAGCCCGAGGACGCCCATGGCGTTCATTGGAATGGCCTTTTCAAAGGACGCGTTTCCGCCCGCCATGTTGATGCCCGCCGTCTCGCCCTGCATATAGGCGTTGGGCAAAAGCGCGAGTATTTTTTTGTTGCCCGAAAGCGCGCACGACGCGCACGCCGGTGAGGTTTTCCTGCAACGTAGTCGAGAGTTCGCCCTCCGCTTCGTCTGAATAGGCGAAGTATTTGCGCACTTTTTTATAGTAGACAAACGAAATGATGCAGAGGAAAGGGAAAGTGGACATGGAGATCAGCGCCATCTGGGGATGAATGGAGAACATGAAAACGGCGGCGATGAGGACCATAGTCAGCGCGCGAACGATCTCCAATAGCTGCATGCCGATAAAGCGGCGCACCATATCCACATCCGAAGTGCAGCGCTGCACCAGATCGCCAGTAGAGGCATGTTTATGATAATCATAAGGGACTTCCTGCAGATGCGCGTAGAGCTTATCCCGCAGGGTTTTGGCAACTCCTTCAGAAACCTGCGCGATGCTGCGGTGGCGCAGAAAGGAAAAAAGGCCGTTGAGCGAGGTGAGTGCAACTAAAACAATTGCGCAGATGGCGAGGTTGTTTGTCAATCGCTCTCTATCCGTAAAGCTCTGTGCCAGGGATTCGAGAAAGAAGGGCAGGGAAGGAGCCTGGCCTCCGATCACATAATCGATGGTAAAGCTGGAAACCAGCGGAATAAGATAAGATAAAAATGTGCCGCATAGCACGGAAAAGGTGCCTAAAAAAAGATAGCGGCGCAATCCATGGAGCAGTTCGCCGGCAAGCCTCCAGCCACTTTGTTGCTTCATAATAACCTCCGAAAAAAGTAAAAAGCATAAATGCAGATAAAAAGGAATATCTACATTATATAAATGATTGGAAAGTTTTTCAATTGCGTTTCTCCATCATTTTTTCGCGGCCCCAGAAGGGCAGAGCGGTTTTGTCCAAAAGGTAGGCAAAAAGCACTTCTTGTGGTATACTTTCTGGTATAGATCAAGATATAGTAAAGATTGGAATTGTAAATTTGAAAAAAACGTAAAAAAATCCTGAAATTTTTCTTGACTTTAAGAGCATTAAATGCTAACATTACCTAAGAGTTAGACAACAGCTTGGTTTGTTGTTAATAAATAAGAATTTCATTAATATCAATTTTTATATAAATGGGTTTTAACCCCGCGATTCAATTAAAAAATGGAAAAAGCAGCATCTTTTTAAGAGGTGTTATTTTAGTTCATATGTTTATTGTAATATACAATTTTTAATTGTTACTTTAATAAACTATACTCAAATATTAAAGATGGTGGTGATGTAAGAAAATGGCAGAGCTATTACGCATGGAAGGTATCTCGAAAAGCTTCCCAGGTGTGCAGGCGCTGAAAGATGTTCACTTCGAAGTTCAATCGGGCGAAGTACATGCCCTAATCGGAGAGAACGGCGCAGGCAAATCCACCCTGATGAAATGCTTGACGGGAATCTATGTACCAGAGGAAGGGACGATGACTTTCAAAGGCGAGCCTTGGAAAGTTTCGAACCCCAAAGAAGCAACGGATAAAGGTATCTCCATTATTCATCAGGAGTTGAACCTGATGAACGCGCTGACAGTTGCGCAGAATATCTTCATCGGCCGCGAGCCCAGAAAGATGTCTTTCGTGCTCGACGACAAGAAGATGCGCAGAGAAACGCTCAAACTGATGGAGAGAATCGATTTTTATCTGGATCCTGATGCTATCGTAGGGACACTTACAGTAGCACAGATGCAGATGGTTGAGATTCTGCGTTCCCTCGTTGTAGATACGGATATTTTGGTGCTTGACGAGCCGACTTCTTCGCTGACAAGTGCAGAGGTTGATAAGTTGTTCACGATTATCCGCGGTCTGCGGGATGCAGGCAAGGGTATAGTTTATATCTCCCACAGATTGGAAGAGTTCGATCATATTGTCGATAAAGTAACGGTCCTTCGGGATGGTCAATATGTAAACACCAAACTTTGGAAAGAGACGACCATCAATGAGATGATCGCATCCATGGTTGGCCGCGAGATGACGGAGCAGTTCCCCGAGCGCCATGCCGAGATTGGCGAGGTTGTTCTGGAAGCAAAGAACATCGTGCGCGGCAAAGTGCTTAAAAATTGCTCGATGTATGTTCGCAAAGGCGAAGTGCTGGGCATGGCAGGCCTGATGGGCGCTGGCCGTACCGAGCTCGCCCGTGCTATCTACGGTGCGGATAAGATCGATTCCGGTGAAGTTTTCATCAACGGAAAGAAGGTCAATATCCATAACCCGAAAGACGCTGTTAAGCTGGGCATCGCTTATCTCTCCGAGGACAGAAAGAGAGACGGCCTGATGCTCGACCAGGATGTTTCCTTCAACACCTACATCGCAAACCTGGATAAATACTCCAAGGGCGGCGTTGTAAACGATAAGGAAATCAGAAAGACAGTTGGCGAGTTTGTCGAAGCACTTTCTATCAAGACTCCTTCGCTGCAGCAGCTCACGCAGTTCCTCTCTGGTGGTAACCAGCAGAAAGTTCTGGTCGCCAGATGGCTCTGCAAGAAATCCGATATCATCTTCTTCGATGAACCGACGAGAGGTATCGACGTTGGCTCTAAGTATGAGATTTACTGCCTCATCAACGAGCTGGCAGAAAACGGCGCTGCAGTTGTCATGATTACTTCGGAAATGGCCGAGATTTTGGGCATGAGCGATAGAATCATGGTTATGTATGAGGGCACTGTCGTAGGCGAATTGTCTGCGGAAGAAGCAAATCAGGAGATCGTCCTGCACATGGCTTCCAATACACATAGACTTATGGAGGAAAAGTAAGAGATGGAAAAGACAGCACAAGCTAAGCTTGGAAAGAAAAAACTCACTGGCGACCAGTGGCAAAAGATTACGATCATCGGCCTGATTTTGGTCGTTTGCATCGCATTCTCGTTCTTGTCGGATGCGTTTCTGACGGTTGAGAACCTGATGAACATTCTGCTTCAGATGTCCGTTGTTTGCATCATGTCCTTCGGCATGACGATCATCATCATCAACGGTGGTGTTGACCTCTCGATGGGTGTTATCATCGCTTTCACGGGCGTTGTCGCGGCTCTGTTCGTTAAGGGCGGCAAAGATGGCGATAGCACGGGCAATATCTATATTGGCCTGCTGCTGGGCATTCTGGCTGGCGCTCTGATTGGCTTCATCAACGGCACGGTTGTTGCACGCTTTGGCCTTGCTCCTTACATCGCAACCCTGGGCATGCAGCTGACGCTGAAAGGTGTTACTTATCTGATTTCCAGCAACAGCCCGATCTATGTTGCTCCGACTTCTGATTGCAGATTGGTCGCTCAGCAGAAGCTCTTCGGCTTCCTCCCGTTGCCGGTTCTTTACACAATCTTCTTCGGCCTTATCGCTTCCTTCATTCTGAAGAAGACGGTTCTTGGCCGCCATATCTTCGCTATTGGCTCCAACGATGAAGCTGCTAGACTCTCCGGTATCAACCTGCCGGTCGTCCGCACTATGGCTTACACGCTGGGCAGCACCTTCGCTGCAATCGCAGGCGTTCTGTATGCAGCTCGTGTTAACAGCGGTAACCCGACAGCTGGTGGCGGATACGAAGGAAACGCCGTTGTTGCTACGGTTCTTGGTGGTACCTCCATGGCTGGTGGTCATGGTTCCATCAGCGCAGCAGTTATCGGTGCTATCCTGATGACGCTGCTCCAGAACGGCTTCAACCTGATGAACGTTAACACCAACTATCAGATGATTCTGACCGGTGTTATCCTGATTATCTCGGTTATCGTCGATAGAATCAGAAGAGAGAAAGCAATGTCCTAGTCGCTTTCAAGCGATTCCGAATGAGAAAGAGCAAGCACAAATGTGCTTGCTCTTTTATTTTGCTTTGAAAGAAATTTGAAGTGCGCCTATAGTTATAAGATAAGTCCTTTCGGAGGAGTAGTGATTTGATTATTTCCCGGGCAGAATGCACTCGCAGTAAAAAATGTGAGCTTGCCATTGATGACGACGACTAGAGCGCTATGATGAAAGCCCTTTATAATAGAAATTTGAATTCTCTGCTCTATGGAATTTGTCAGGGGAAGAATGGGGAAGGGCTGATCGGGCGATAGCTCGCCTTCTTTATGGCAGAGGAATTTTAATTGGAAATAGAGAGCCAAGGGATAGGAAAAGGGAAAAAGAAGGAATGGCCGAAGAAAAAGCGGAGATAGCGCGATAATTGGGTTATGATAGCATCAAAAAAAGAGGAGCTTTTGCTCCTCTTTTTTTGATGCCAAAGGTTAATTTGTCTTGTTTTTGAGCAAGACGTCATGCGCGCCGCCTTCCACGATGGATGTGGAGGAAACAATGGTAATCTTGGCTCTTTCCTGCAACTGCGGAATGGTGATGGCCCCAACGTTGCACATAGTCGAGCGCACTTTGCTCAAAGATGCCTGCACGTTGCTGCGAAGGCTGCCGGCATAGGGAACATAGGAATCGACACCTTCCTCAAAAGAAAGGCCGGTGTTTTCGCCGCTGTCGTATCTTTGCCAGTTGCGCGCGCGATTGGAGCCTTCGCCCCAGTATTCTTTCATATAGGTTCCGTTGATGTTTACTTTATTTGTCGGGCTTTCATCGAATCTGGAGAAATAGCGGCCGAGCATTAAGAAATCGGCGCCCATCGCCAGAGCCAGCGTCATGTGGTAATCATGCACAATGCCGCCGTCAGAGCAGATGGGGATATAGACCCCAGTTTCCTTGAAATACTCATTTCTAGCGTTGACAACATCTATGAGAGCAGTAGCTTGTCCGCGGCCAATGCCTTTTTGTTCTCTTGTGATGCAGATGGAGCCACCACCGATACCAACTTTGACAAAATCTGCGCCAGCCGCTGCC
>JAHZHM010000207.1 GCA_019420265.1 Clostridiales bacterium | reverse complement strand
GCCCTATCCGCCCCTCTTTCCTGGTCTTTCTACGGCGAACAGGGCCTGCGCTATCTATTAAAAAACAACTTCTCTTCTAAAGCGCAACTCTGCTATCGTCTGTTTTTCCTTTTCATACTCTTTTGGGGCGCAACGACAAAGGCCAGCATCGTCTGGTCGCTATCCGATCTGCTCAATGCCCTTATGGCACTTCCGAATTTATTCGCATTGCTGCTGTTATCCGGCGATGTTTGGCGGGAAACCAAACACTATCTTCAAAAGCACAAATAGCCTCAAAAAAACCACCTGTGCTAGGTGGTTTTCTTAAACTCCTGTTAAAAACAGCGCCTGATATTGCCCCAAATCTACAGCAATATCATTCTCTTCAAAAAATGGCAGCAGCGCTTCCCGCACTCCCTCTATGGGTAAATAGCTTCCGCCTTCTGCCGGCTCCAGCTCTATCTCTTGCCCATCCAGAAATTCCAGCAGCTGCCGCGCCTGTGCTTCTTCCAGCACCAAAATATCTGCATCAAACGTGCGATAGGTGGTGGAAGCTCCGCTGTGTTTCATTTGTTCATTTTCTTCCGACTGCTCGGCTGGCAAAGCGCAATCCTCGCTGGTATACCCGCCTGCACATTCATTCTGTTCCATCGCCATATCTTTGGTCGCATATAAATTCATATTCTCAAGCAAAAATATACTGCTGATGAGCAGAGCAGCCGCAATGCCTGCAAAGGCAGCGATCCTCTTCTTTCTCACGCCAGATCGCCGGCGGATTTTCTCGATAGCCGGGGTAACGAAATCCGGAACGTCAGCCGCGCGTCCCTGCAGAGCTTCCAGCATATTCTGCGCATGCTCCAGCTTGCTCTGGCATGTTTTGCATTCTGCCGCATGTGCGAGAAAAAACGCTCGCTGTTCCTCAGGCAAGGTGTCATCCAAATAATCATCTATCATAGAGGAAAATATTTTGCAATCCATTAAAAACACCTCCTCTATCCATTAGACGCACAATTTCCGCATAAGTTCCCTCATGCTTCTAAAATTTTTCGCATGAGCGCGACGCTTTCCGGCCCGGCCGAGGAGAGAATCTCACAGCTGCCATTCCCTTTTTGAGAGAGCATCTGCTCTTGCTCCAAAACACGCCGCAGCTGCCGCACCGTGCCATATCGGCCGTCATACAGCGTGCATGAGCCGGAAAAACGCTGCTTTGCGATCCTTTGAATAAGCGGCGCAATAAAGGAATAATGCGTGCACCCAATGACTATGCCGGAAATTGGCTGCGCGGGGAACTGCTCGAATTTTTTCTGCAGGTATGCCGCGATCTCCTCGCTTTCAAACTCTCCCTTTTCCACAAGATCCGCTAATCCCTTGCAAGGAATCTGGATCAATCTCTCTTCACAGCCAACCCGATCCACCAGCCTGTGGTAGCGCGCGCCTTCTATGGTAAAGGGCGTCGCCAGAACCAAAATTTTTCCTTTTTCTTCGCTTTCACTTGCAGGCTTAATGGCCGGTTCTATGCTGACAACGGGGATCTTATATCGCTCTCTCATGGCATGAATTGCCGCTCCTGTGGCCGTATTGCAGGCCACGAGCAGAGCCTTCACGCCCCGCTCAAACAGCCGATCACAGCATGCAAAAGAAAGAGAGCGGATCTCTTCTTCGCTGCGCTCCCCATAAGGGGCATGTGCATTATCGCCATAGAAGATAAAGTTCTCTTTGGGAAGCTGCTCTCTGGCATGCTTTAATA
>JAHZHM010000206.1:263-1207 GCA_019420265.1 Clostridiales bacterium | reverse complement strand
ACAAACCGGGGACATCTACTTAGTCGCCGATGTTCTAGGGCATAAAGATGTCAACACCACGCGCAAACACTACGCGGCCATGGCAGAAGAGCACAGAAAAGAGGCCGCCAAGGCGATTCGGCTAAGGGATAGAGAATAGATAGGCTCTCTTCCCCTTCTACATTTTTTTCATATCCCGCAATGCCAGCATCAGCGCCAGTTCAATGCTTTCTTCGGTCAATCCGCCCTGGAAATACGCGGTATACGGGGCGCGGAGCGGCGCATCGGCGGAAAGCTCAATCGAGCTGCCCTGAATAAAACTGCCAGAGGCCATGATGATTTTGCTGTCGTAGCCTGCCATGTCATCCGGATATGGCAGCGCCTGGCTATCCACAGGCGAAGCCTTTTGCACCGCCTGCACAAAGGAAATAAGCTCCTCCTGCGATTGCATGAGGATGGCCTGCGTGATATCCGAGCGCTTGGCCATGCTGGATGGGAACACCTCATAGCCGAGAGAAGCGAATACTTCCGCCGTGAGAGCGGCGCCCTTAAGGGCTGTGCAGGTGACGCCGGGGGCAAAATAAATGCCCTGGAAAAACGGCCGGTATCCAGCCAGATAAGAGCCGATGACGTCTGCGCCAACCTGCGTTGGCTCCATAGTTTCTGTAAATTCTCCATAGCAGTTATCCACTACGACAAAGACATTCGGATATGCCTTTTTAATTGCTCTGGCTGCTTCGCCAATTTGTGCGATAGTCAGCGCTGGGCGTAGCTGATACCCCCTAGAACGCTGTAAATAGACGACTTTAATGGCAGAATCCAGGTATAGCTGCTTGAGCGCAGCATCCATATCGATATCGTTGTTTTCTGTCAAGGGAACTTCAGAGTATTTGATGGCAAACTCGCCCAGTCCCTTTTTCTCATTCTGCCCAAGCCCCAAGGTTGAAATGAGTGTATCGTAGGGA
>JAHZHM010000206.1:0-253 GCA_019420265.1 Clostridiales bacterium | reverse complement strand
GCGCCTGTGATGCACAGCATCGTATCCAGTGGTCGAAGCAGGCCATAGAGAGCGACGTTAATCGTGTGTGTCCCAGAGGCAAATAATGGGCTTACAATGGCATCTTCTGCGCCGAAAATTTTCGCGAAAATTTCGGATAGCTTATATTTCCCGTCGTCCGTCAGGCCATAGCCGGTAGAACCGTAAAAATGCCGCTCTGCCAGCCCGCATTCTTGAAACGCATGTAAAACTTTGAGCGTATTATATTGTCGCA
>JAHZHM010000205.1:2549-3778 GCA_019420265.1 Clostridiales bacterium | reverse complement strand
TTTCCGGCCGGAGCTATGTGTACCATGCCATGCGCGTAACGGGCAGCGGCGATCCCCGGGAGAGCACGGTGGATACCATGGAATATAAGCTGCCACAGCGCAAGATCACCAGAGAAGCGGCGGCGGGGTATTCCTCCTATGGCAACCAGATCGGCCTGGCTACGGGCCTGGTAAACGAGGTTTACCACCCGGGCTATAAGGCGAAACGCATGGAGATTGGCGCGGTTGTGGCCGCGGCGCCCAAGGAGAATGTGCGCCGGGAACGCCCGGAAGAGGGAGACGTGATCGTGCTCATCGGCGGGCGGACAGGCCGGGATGGCATTGGCGGCGCGACGGGCAGCAGCAAGGCACACGATGAAAAATCCACGGCGGAATGCGGCGCAGAGGTGCAGAAGGGCAACCCGCTGACCGAGCGCAAATTGCAGCGGCTGTTCCGCAACCCGGATTTCACACGGCTTGTCAAGCGCTGCAACGATTTTGGCGCTGGCGGCGTTTGCGTCGCCATTGGCGAGCTGGCAGACAGCCTGGATATTGACCTGGATAAGGTGCCCAAGAAATATGAGGGCCTGGATGGCACGGAGATCGCAATTTCTGAATCCCAGGAGCGCATGGCGGTTGTCGTGGCGGCGGGGGATGTGGAAAAAGTGCTGGCCGAGGCGGATAAGGAAAACTTGGAGGCGACGGTGGTTGCCGTCGTGACGGACAGCGGCAGAATGCGCATGCTCTGGAACGGCCAGACCATCGTGGATATCGAGCGCGAGTTCCTCAATACCAACGGTGCGACGCAGTATGCCAGCGCGCTAGTCGCTAACTCCGAGACCAAGGGCATGTTCGACGAGCCGGCGGCGGCACAGGCAGAAGATTTTAAACAGACTCTGCTGGCGCTGCTTTCGGATCTGAATATTTGCAGCCAGAAAGGGCTGCTCGAGCGGTTTGACTCGACGATTGGAGCGAATACTGTTCTCATGCCGCTGGGCGGCAAAAAACAGCTGACGCCCATTCAGACGATGGTCGCCAAAATTCCTGTGCTGGATGGCATGAGCCGCGATGCAACGATGCTCAGCTTTGGGTTAGACCCATACCTGCTCTCGCAGAGCCCCTTCCACGGCGCGGTATTTGCCATTCTAAGCTCGGTGGCCAAACTGGTGGCGGCGGGCGGAGAGTATCAGAACGCCTGGCTGACGCTTCAGGAATATTTTGAGCGGATGGGCGCCCCGGAGAAATGGGGC
>JAHZHM010000205.1:0-2539 GCA_019420265.1 Clostridiales bacterium | reverse complement strand
AATGGGGCAAGCCGGTTTCGGCGCTGCTCGGCGCGATGTATGCACAGCAGGGGCTGGGCATTGCGGCGATTGGCGGCAAGGATTCCATGTCTGGCACATTCCGGGATATCTCGGTTCCGCCCACGCTCTGCTCTTTTGCATTGACGGTTGCCGGAATGGAGCATATCATCTCCACAGAGTTTAAAAAGCCGGGCAATCACGTCTACCTGCTGGATATTGACCTGGATCCGGTCTGCTTGCCGGTATTTGAGGACGTCAAAGAGAAATACAGCGCATTCTCTGCGCTGGTCAAAGAAGGGAAGATTGCGGCGGCATATGCCGTCGAACGGGGTGGCATGCTGGCGGCGCTGGCGAAGATGGCGATGGGCAACGGGATTGGCGTGCGCATCGACGATCAGGTGCGCATGGCGCAGCTCTGCCGCAAGCTCTATGGCGCGATTTTGTTCGAGAGCGCAGAGGAGCTGCCCGGCTATCAGAAGATTGCAGATTTGACGGCCGAAGGCGTTATTTCCTATCAGGGCAGCAGCGTCTGCCTGGAAAAATGCGAAGAGGCGTTCCGCTCGCCGCTGGAGAAGGTGTTCCCCAGCAAGACGGCGCAGGGGGATTTGGCGGCGGAAGTTCCGCTCTGCATGCAGAGGGCGGCCAAGAAAGCCAAGCTGAGCGTGGCCAAGCCGCATGTCGTCATCCCGGTATTCCCAGGGACGAACTGCGAATATGATTCCAAAGATTTCTTCCAGCGCGCTGGCGCTACGGCAGAGACGGTGATCATCCGCAACCTGACGCCTCAGGCCGTAGAGGATTCCATTGCGCGGCTCGTTCGGGAAATTGAAAACAGCCAGATCGTCATGCTGCCCGGCGGCTTCTCGGGCGGCGATGAGCCGGATGGCTCGGGCAAGTTTATCACGGCGGTATTCCGCAACCCGCTGGTTTCCGAGGCAGTCATGAATCTGCTCAAAAAGCGCGATGGCCTCATGCTGGGCATCTGCAATGGCTTCCAGGCGCTCATCAAGCTGGGGCTCGTGCCCTACGGCGAGATTCGCCCCATGGGCGAGGATAGCCCGACGCTGACCTTCAACACCATCGGCCGCCATGCTTCCTGCCTGGTCCACACGCGGGTGGCTTCGGTTAAATCGCCTTGGCTGGCAAATGTGAACGCCGGGGATGTGCACACCATTGCCATTTCCCATGGCGAGGGCCGGTTTACCTGCACGCCGCAGGAGCTGCAGGCGCTTGCCGCAAACGGGCAAATCGCGACGCAGTATTGCGATGAGGCGGGCAACGTCGGCATGGATATTTCTGTCAACCCCAACGGCGCTTACTGCGCGGTGGAGGGCTTGCTCTCCCCGGATGGCCGGGTATTCGGCAAGATGGGGCACAGCGAGCGCTATACGGATGGTTTGCTGCGCAATGTCCCGGGCGAGAAGGATCAGGGGCTGGCAAGGGCAGGAGTGGAATATTTCCTGTAGAGCACAGCGCTCAATTTGATAAAACGGCCTGGTTTTCCAGGCCGTTTTTGCGGCCAAATGTTTGGATGGCAATACATAAGGAGAGACCATATGGATTTTTTGGTGATCTGCCTGTTTTTAAGCATCATCGCTTTCCAAAAACAAACGCATGAGGATTATCTTTCACTTGGCTCTTTCACAGCGCTCAAAGGGCTTATGGCAATGGTGGTTGTGTTTCATCACTTGGCGCAAATATTGCCGGAGGAAGGGTATTGCTTTCGTTTGTTCATAGATCTTGGCACCTATGCTGTTGCCGTCTTTTTTCTGCTTTCGGGGTTTGGATGCTCCGCGCAATTTCGGGCCAAGGGGCAGGCCTATTTTAAGGGATATTTCAAAAAGCTGCTGCTAAAAATTGCGCTGCCATACCTCGTGATGAACTTCATTTACTACTTTTTCCACGGCATCGTCTGGAGAGAGGGATTGACGCTCGCCTCCATTTTAGGCGATGCGGCAAAGGGAATTACGCTGGTAACCCATTCTTGGTTTATCATCGCCATTATGCTTTTTTATACGGCGTTTTATCTCTGCTTTCGGGCAGTGAAAAAAGGCTGGCTGGCCAACCTTTTGCTTTTCCTGCTGGTTTTTGCCTATATCTATGCCTGTAAAAGGCTGGAATTTGGGTATTGGTGGTATGAATCTTCCTTGGCGTTTTGCCTTGGGGTAACCTGGGGCTGCTATCAGGAAAAACTGCAACAGCCAATCCAAAAGAGCTATCCAGCGATTCTATATGCAGGCGCATTGCTGCTCTGGATTCTCATTCGGCAAACCTGGCCTATGAGCCCCGGGGCAAATTTGCTTATTGTGCTGTTGCGCACGAGCCTATTTGCCGTTTTGGTTGTGCTCATTGGCCGCAAAGCGAAATACGATTCCCGGCTATTGGAGTTTTTGGGAAAGCGCTCGCTGGAAATTTATATGGTGCAGGGGCTCGTGATGCTCTTTTTGCGCAGCGAAACTTGCTATATCAAAAGCAATTTTTGGTATGCGGCGGCCGCGATTGGCGCCAGCATTTTACTCGGATGCCTGCTGCATGCGCT
>JAHZHM010000204.1 GCA_019420265.1 Clostridiales bacterium | reverse complement strand
TAAGGGTCATTCTTAGCCATGGGGGCACAGCCCCCATACCCCCTTTACTGGGATATGGAAATGGGGTAGCGCAGAAAGAAAGTTTGTGCGATAGGCAGAGACTGTGCGAGCATGCGTCTTCTGACAAACTGGCTGCCAGCGCCGCGTGCAGAGATAACAGGTTACACCGTTCCAGCATTCGGGTACAGCGCCGCGTGCAGGGCTAACAGCTTCCACATTCCCATCATTCGGGTGCGATTGCCCTCCGCAGGAGCGAGCAAGAAGTAAGCACATCCTGTGCGAACATGTATCCCTGGGCGGTGCGATAGGCAGAGGCTGTGCGAGCATGCGCCTTCTGACAAACTGGCCGCCAGCGCCGCGTGCGGAGATAACAGGCTACACCGTTTCAGCATTCGGGTGCAGAAGGTCAAGGGTCATTCTTAGCCATGGGGGCACAGCCCCCATACCCCCTCACTTGGATATGGAAATGGGGTAGCGCAGAAAGAAAGTTTGTGCGGCAGGCAGAGCCTGTGCGAGCATTTGCTGGCTGACAAAATGATTGCCAGCGCCGCGTGAAAAAATAACAGGTTACACCGTTTCATCATTCGGGTGCGGTATCGCCCTCCGCAGGAGTCGGGTATAGAAAGAGAGAGTGAGTTATGAGTAAAAAATGGATTTGCCTTTTGATGGCGAGTATTCTCGCGTGCGCGCCGCTTGCCGGCTGCGGCACGGAAAAAATAGAGCAGGAAACGCCGCCGGTGCAGAGCACGGCGGTGCAGGAAGAGCAGCCGCCGGCAGAAGAAAAGGTCTTGGTGGTGTATTTTTCTGCCACGGGCAATACGGATCGGGCCGCGGGCATCATTGCCGAGGCCACAGGCGGAACGCTGCTGCAGCTGGAGCCCAAGCAGCCGTATACGGATGCGGATCTCGATTATCTGGATGAGCAAAGCCGCGTCTGCCGGGAGCACGATAATCCGGCGCTGCGGCAAGTCGAGCTGGAGCGCACGGAAGTGGCAGATTGGGATAGCATCTCGGTCGTCTATCTGGGCTATCCTATCTGGTGGGGCGAGGCGGCCTGGCCGGTGGAAAGCTTTGTGAAGGCCAATGACTTTGCGGGAAAAACCGTCATCCCGTTCTGCACCTCTGCCTCCTCCGGCATGGGAGAGAGCGGAACGCAGCTGGCCGAGCTGGCAGCAGCCGGAGATTGGCGGGAAGGCAAGCGCTTTTCCTCCAGCGCCTCGGAAGAGGAAATTTTGGAGTGGATCCAGAGCCTGGAATTTTAGCGCTGCCCAAAAATAGAAGCGAGCTGAGTTTTGAACTGCATAGGAATGAAAAAGGAGCATGATAATGAAAAAAGAAATGGACTTAGGGCCAGGTGCCGTCTTTGAAATGGGCGGCGAGAACACTGCCTATGCACAGTATTTCACAGGAGAATGCTATCTGAACATGCTGACGACAGAGGGCGTGAGCATCGGAAACGTAACTTTCGCCCCGGGGACGATCAACAACTGGCATATTCACCATAAAGGCGGCCAGATTCTTTTGGTAACGGCCGGCCGCGGCTACTATCAGCAGTGGGGCCAAGCGCCGCAGGAGCTTTTGCCCGGCGATGTCGTGAATATTCCGCCGGAAGTGAAGCATTGGCATGGCGCCGCGCCGGATAGCTGGTTTGCGCATCTGGCGGTGGAGGTCCCGGCGGAGGGAGGCAGCAGCGAATGGCTGGAGCCGGTGGATCAGGAAGAATATCAAAAACTCAAATAGAAAGGAAGCAAAAGCAATGTCAAACAAACTTGTGGTTTACTACACCCATTCGGGCAACACAGAGAAAATCGCGCGCATCATCGCCGCGCAGACGGGCGCAGACCTGCTGGAAATTCAGCCGGTATCGGCATACCCCTGCGAGTACGATGCGGTGGTCGCCCAGGCCAAGCAGGAGATTTCGACAAATTTCCGCCCAGAGCTACAGCCTTATGCAGAAATTGCATCAAATTACGACACGATTTTCATCGGCAGCCCCAACTGGTGGAGCACGATTGCGCCGCCCATCGCGGCCTATCTGGAGCAGCAGGATTTTGCGGGCAAGCGCGTGGCCCCCTTCTGCACGCATGGCGGCGGCGGGATGGCCGGCCTGGAGCGGGATACCCTGGCCCTCTGCCCGGGCGCGGAAAAGTGCACTGGCCTGGCGCTATATGACGATGGCGGCACCCAGGCCGAGGGCAAAGTTGCCGCATGGCTGGAGCAAATCGGCGAAAACTAAGGGCATATGCGCCAGTCGGCAGCCCCGGCTGGCCTTTTGAGGGGAAAGCCGGGCCGGAACGCGCCGCCAAAGCGGACCGGCCCAAAAATGAAAAAGCGCAGGCAGAGCCTGCCGTAATCCACGCAAAAAAGGAGAACATGGATGAACCGCATCGAACATTCTAAACGAGTGAGAGAAAAGATGGGCATCGCGCCCGTCAGCCAAAACGCGCAGGACCCCGAACTGCAGAAAATTCTGGACTATTTTTTATTCGGCGAGGTTTGGCAGCAGGGCGGCCTGGAAGACGCCGAGCGGGAGCTGATCACCATCGCCGTGCTGGCTGCGCTGGGCACGCCGGATCAGTGCCGCTCGCATGTGGCATGTGCGCTTTCCGTCGGGGCGACGCCCACGCAAATCAAGGAGGCCATCTACCAGTGTGCCCCGTATATCGGCTTCCCGCGCACGCTGGTGGCGGCGGCGCAGGCCAACCAGGTATTTGAACAAAAAGGCATTGCCCTGCCGCATCCCGCCCAGGCGGCCGTAACCGAGGAAAATCGCTTGGAAAAAGGGCTGGCAACGCAGATGGCCATCTTCGGCGAGGAGACCATCTCGAATATGCGCGCCGCTGCCCCGGAGGATCTCCGGCATATTCAGGACTACCTCTCCGCCTACTGCTTTGGTGATATTGTCTCCCGCGGCGGCCTGGATACCCGCATGCGCGAAATGCTGTCTTTAGGCGCGGTGTGTGCCTTGGGCGGCTGTGAAGCGCAGGTGCGTTCGCATATCCAGGGCAACCTGAATGTGGGCAACTCCCGGGAAACCATCATCTCCGTGCTGACCCAGTGCCTGCCCTATATCGGCTTCCCGCGCACGCTCAACGCCATTTCCTGCCTAAACGAGATTGCGCCCCCGCAGAAATAGGGGTAAAATAATAGGAAAGAGAGCCGCGCCCTCGGGCGGCAGGCTGTGGCCGGCCCGGGGGCGTTTCTGCGCCCAAACGGCGGGCGGAAAATCGGGGAAAACATCAAACGTTAGGGGAAAAGAATGGAAAAGAAAAAGCCGTTTTACGGCTGGGTTATCGTCGCAGTGGCGGTTGTATGTATGATGCTGGGCTGCGGCGCGTTTACCGGCGCGGCAGCCGCCTATATCGCCCCCGTCTGCGAACAGATGGGCTTTGCCAAGGGCGAGTTTACGCTCTACCGCACCATCGTCTCGCTGCTGGGGGCGCTGCTCATGCCCGCTTTTGCCGGGGTCATCCGAAAACTCGGGGCAAAAAAAGTCATGCTGATTGGCCTTCTGGGCAATGCGCTGGCCTATGCGCTGTATTCCTTTGGCAGCGCGCTCTGGCATTTCTATCTGGCCGCGGTGCTGGAGGGCATTTTTACCAACGGCATCAGCTTCCTGACCATCGGCGTGCTCATCAACAGCTGGTTTTTGGATAACCGGAGCACGGTTGCCGGCATCGCCTATGCCGGGACGGGCCTGGGCGGCGCAGTGTTTGTGCCCATCATCAGCCGGATTGCCGAGCAGTTTGGCTGGCGCTGGGCCTACCGCGGCGTGGCGGGGATTTCGGTGGTCGTGCTGCTGCCCGTAATTTTGCTGCTTTTGCGGGATACTCCGGCCCAGATGGGCCTTGCGCCCTATCGCAAAGCGGGGGCGGAGCAGGAGGATGCGCAGGCAGCGCTTCAGGCCGAGAGCGGGGTTTCGCTGTTTGCCGCCAAGAAAATGCCGGCGTTCTGGCTGCTGATTTTGGGGTTCTTCCTGCTCAATATCTGCTGCGGCGGCCCCAGCAACCACAATGTCGCCTTTTTGCAGGACTTGGGCTACCCCGTCGCCTTTGCCGCGGCCGTCACTTCGGCCTATATGGCGGTGGTGGCCGTGGGCAAAATCGCCGCGGGCACGTTGTTCGACCGCCTGGGCACCCCACGGACGACTGTTCTGCTCTGCGTGACCTGCATCGGCTTCCCGATTTTGGCGCTGTTCTGCCGCATTCCGGGCATCCCCTGGGCATATGCCGCGCTGCTCGGGTTTACGGGCATGGGGCCCTCGGTGGGCATCAGCGCGCTGGTGCGCCACGCCTTTGGCGACCGGGATTTCGCCTCGATTTTCAGCCTGGCCTCCATGGCTTCGACGCTGGGCGCAGCTGTGGCTGCGCCGCTCATGGGCGTGCTCTACGATGCCAGCGGCAGCTATCGTCTCGCCTGGATGCTCTGGCTGGTTTTCGCCGCGCTGACGACCGCCTGCCTGCTGGGCGCGCTGCTCTCGGCCAAGAAAAAGGCCAAGGCGTAGGGGGCGAAGGTCAAGGGCCATTCTTAAACATGGGGGCACGGCCCCCATACCCCACTACTATCATGATGGGGCAGTGCGGGAAGGAGAGCCTTCGCATCTCTGGTATTGAGACGCGGAAGGTCAAAGGCCGTTTTTAACACGGGGGCAAAGCCCCATACCCCTCTACATGGTAAAGATAGGATAGCGCGGGCAGAGAGCGCGTACGGCGGGCAGAGCATGTGCTGGCATATGCTCTCTAGCGAGCGGGCTACCGACGACGCATGCGGCATTGCCCGGCATTTGGGCAAGGCGTTCGTAAACATGAGCGCAAAGCCCGCCCCCTCACTATTTATAATGGGGCAGTGCAGAAAAAAGGATGCTGGATGACGGGCGAACTCGCTGCTCGGACAAAGGAGATAATAAAAAAGAAAGCCTTGGCCAATCGACCAGGCTTTCTTTTTATTATTTCTATTGCATCTGAGTGGTGGGATATCGCCCATCTGTCTGCCAGAGAACACACGCTTTCTCCTGCGGAGGGCATACCCGAATGATAGGAATGAGGAGGCTGTTCGGCCTGTACACAGTGCTACACCCGATTGATGGTGCAGTGCAACCTGCTATTGTCGCACGCGCCATTGCACTCGAATGATAGAACGGTGGAACTTGTCATTCCTGCTCGCGGCGCCGGCAGCTGATTGATCAGCCAGCGCATGCTCGCGCATTCCCTGCCCACCGCACAAAACGCGCCGCCGCACTATCCCGCTTTTCATAGAGGGGGTATGGGGTGAAACCCCATGGCCAGGAATCGCCCTCCTCCCGAATGCAAGGCGGGCATCCCTCTTTTGGCGACATTCCGTTATGAATGGTAGGGGGAGACGGAGGCGTGCCCATCGCACAAACTTCCTTTCCGCACGCCCCTATATCTACCCCAAGTGAGGGGGTATGGGGGCTGTGCCCCCATGTTTAAAAACAGCCCTTGACCTTCCGCACCTTAATACCAGAGATGCGGAGGCTCTCTTCCCGCGCCATCCCATTTTTACCGTGTAGAGGGGTATGGGGCTTGGCCCCATGTTTACCCATAGCCCTTGACCTTTTTATCCCCAGGCCCTACTCCCTCCCCCTGGCCAGCCGGCCGATGAGGAAAGCGAAAACGCGCTCCAGCAAAATGCTTCCCGCGGCAATCGCCAGCAAAATAGGAAGCTGCGCCGCGCTGGGCAGAGTGACTTGCAGCAGCCCCTGGAATAGGTATATCGCGGCGTAAAACCCGATGCTCATGGTGGTAAATAGGAACACTCGCAGCTTGTTGAACGGCCAGCAGGATTTGAAGACGGCCTCAATGCCCATCAGGCCAGTCAGCAGATACATGGCCGTCTCGGCCTGCGCGCCCGCGATGCCCAGCGCCGGCCCGGCAAAATACAGCAGCAGCACATCTGCCACAATCACCAGCGCGTTTGGCAGCGCCCGGCGCAGCACAGAGGGCAAAAACCGCCCGCGCACCTTGCGGCCGTCCGGCTCGAACGACATGAACAGCGTCGGGTAGCCCTCGATGGCCAGGTCAATCAGCGTAATCTGAATGGGCAGGAAGGGGAAAGGGATGTTCATCAAAACGCAGAGCAGGGACAAAATGGCCGAGTAAATCGTCTTGACGAAGAAGATGCTGGCCACCCGGGTGATATTATTTACCACTCTCCTGCCCTCCGCCAGAATTTCCGGCAGCACGGAGAAATCCGATTCCAGCAGCACCAGCTGGGAAACCTGCCGGGCCGCGTCGCTGCCCTCGCCGATGGCAATCGAGCAGTCTGCCTCCCTAAGCGCCAGAATATCGTTGACGCCGTCGCCCGTCATGGCGACCTGATGGCCCGCGGCCTGCAGCGCCTGCACCAGCTGTTTTTTCTGATGCGGGGAGACTCTGCCAAACACGGTATACTCCTCTGCCGCGGCGGCCAGCTCGGCCTCGCTCAGCAGGCTGGCATCCAGATAGCGCTCTGCCCCTGTTAGCCCCGCCTGCGCCGCAATGGCCGAGACGGTTTTCGGGTTATCCCCGGAAATCACTTTGAGGGCGACGCCCTCGTTTTTAAAATAATCCAGCGTCTGCTGCGCGTTTTCCCGGATGGCATCTGCGATGAGAATGGCCCGAAGCGGCGTGACGGCGGGCAGCGGCGCACCCGCAGAGACCTCCCCCTCCGCCAGCCCGGCCAGCAGCACCCGCGCCCCGGCCGCAATCTGCGCGGCAATTTCCGGCGGCAGCGCGGCATCCGGGCAGAGCCGCTCGGGCGCACCCACCACGAACACTTCCCCGCTCTCAAAGGCCATGGCGCTCCATTTGCGCTGGGAGGAGAAGGGCACTTTGCCGCAGGGGGTCAGCGCGTCGCTCTTTGCGTAGTAATCCGAAAGCGCCTGGAAGGTTGCGTTGTTGTCGTCGGTATGCGCCAAAAAGCTGCCCATCAGCCGCCCAAAGCTTTGCTCGTCTCCGCCCAGGGCGATTTCCCGCTCGACTCTCATGCGGCCAGAGGTGATGGTGCCCGTCTTATCCAGGCAGAGCACGTCCACATGCGCCAGCGTCTCCAGGGCATAGAGCTCCTGCACCAGCACTTTCTTCCTGCCCAGCCGGATGACGCCCGTGGCCAGCGCGATGCTCATGAGCAGCAGCAGGCCCTTGGGCAGCATGCCCAGCAGGCCGGCCGCCGTGCCCACGACGCTCTCAAAGAGCAAATCGCCCCGGAAGAAATACGCCTGCACAAACAGCAGGATGCCCAGCGGCAGGATGAACCAGCCGGTAAACCGGGTGACTTTGCGCATGGAGGCCAGCAGTTCGGAATTGACTTTGCGGTGCGCCTTGGCTTCCTCTGCGATTTTGGTGGCATAGCCCGCCGCGCCGATGTGCTCCACCTTTGCGCGGCACTTGCCGGACAACACGAAGCTGCCCGAGAGCACCATATCTCCCGGCCGTTTGGCCACTGGGTCGCTCTCGCCCGTCAGCAGGGATTCGTTGACCTCAATCTCCCCCTCCAGCAGGATGGCGTCTGCGCAGATTTGCCGCCCGCCCTCCAGGCAGAGCACGTCGTCCAGCACCAGCTCTTCCACGGCAACAGTCTGCACCTCCCCATCCCGCACGACCTGCGCCTTGGGCGCCGAGAGCAGAGAGAGCTTGTCCACCAGCTTTTTGGCCTGGATTTCTTGGAAAATGCCGATGGCCGTATTCAGGGCGATAATCGCCATGAAAAACAGGTTAGACCACGCATGCACAGCCGCCAGCGCCAGGGCGATGAGCAGGTTGAAGAGGTTGAAGAGCGTGCAGACGTTTTTTCGGATAATCTGCCCGGTGGTTTGGGTGATTTTTTCGGGCGCGGTGTTTTGCAGGCCGGCCTGTTTTTGGGCCTGCACCTGCTCGGATGAGAGGCCGTCTTTGGCCGATGGGTTCAGGCGGGGTATTTGGTTCATAGTTTCCTCCGTTTTTTAGGCTATTTAGTATCAAATCGCGGGTGGTGCGAAAAGTGCGAGGTCAAGGGCTGTTCGTAATCATGGGGGCATAGCCCCCATACCCCCTTTACTAGGACAATGGAAAAGTGTGGGGGAGAGAGCGTGTGCGGCAAGCAGAGCCTGTGTGAGCATGTGCTTTTTGGCAAACTGGCTGCCGGCGGCGCGTGCAGAGATAACAGGTTTCGCAATTTTCATCATTCGGGTATGCTCTCCGCAGGAGCAAGCATGCGCCTCTTGGCAAATCGATTGCCGGCGGCGCGTTCGGCAATGGCAGATTGTGTCGCCCCGCCATTCGGGTGTAGAAAAGCTCCCTCGGGTAGTATATCATGGGATGGCACGAAAAGGAAGCCCGTGCGGCAAGCGCGCGGTGAGTGTGCATTTACGTATTGGCAAGGTCAACTGATTGCCAGCCGCGCAGGCGGCGGTTGCAGACTTCACATTCCCGGCATTCGGGCGCGGAACGTCGAGGGCCACGGGCAGACATGGGGCAGAGCCCCATACCCCCTTGCTGGGAGTGGAAAAGCGCAAAAAGGAAGTGTTGCCCGGTGCGCACAAATCCGTGCAAGTATGCGCTGACGGGTAAAACGACTGTCGGCATCGTGTGCGATGATGACAGGTTGCACCGTTCCGCTATTCGGGTGTCGCGGCGCAGGCGGCTCTAACAAGTTCTACCGTCTCATCAATCAAGTGCACCCGCTCTTGAACATGGGGCAAGCCCCATACCCCCTTATTTTATATCGGTGGGCAAGTGCGGCACGGCAAGCACACATGATGCCAGCATGTGCCTTTTGGCAAAATGATTGCCGGCGGCGCGTGTGGAAATAGCAAGTTTCACTGTCCTGTCATCCGGGTATGCCCTCCGCAGGAGCGCGTGCGGCAATGGCAGGTTTTGCATCCCCATCATTCGGGTGTGGTGCGCCTTATTCCTCCAAAGGCGAATCTTCGCTCTCTTCCTGCCTCGCAAGCTGCCAATGCGGGCAGGCGGGCTGGCCTGTCTTTCGTTTTTTGCAGCGCGGGTAGACGCAGTGCCCATAGCTCAGCGCGTCGTATCTCCCCCATGGCTGCCGGATATAGTGCAGGCGGAAATGTACGCAGTTGCCGCAAACATGTTCTTCCATCGATTCGCCCTCCTTTTGAAAATTGCGGCACATCCTGCCGATAATATATTGACGATTTACTGGCTTTTTGTGCCGATATTTTATCTCTACCTCTATGATAACAGATAAAATGCTTTTTTTATACCCGAATGATGGGGCGGTGTAATCTGCTATTTCCGCCCGCACCGCTACACCCGAATGGCGGAGCGGCACAACTTGCTATTTCCACACGCGCCGCCGGCAGTCAGTTTGCCATTCAGCGCATACTCGCACAGGACGTGCGCGCCATGCAAACCCTCTTTCCGCACTTGCCCGCCGTTATAAAATAGTGGGGTATGGGGTGAAACCCCATGTTCAAGAATTGCCCTTTACCCTGTGAACACAAAAAAGAGCCCTTGCAGGCTCTTTTTGTTTGTATCACTTTTTTATGAGTCTATGCGAGCAGTGCCCGGGCCTCTGCCAGGGAGATGCCCTGCTCCCGGGCAATGCGGGCAATATCCTCATATTCGGGCTTGCTCTTGCTTACACCGTAGCCCTGGCCAGTCTTGATGCGCACATCCCCGTGCGGCGTGGAAACCTGCTCGAAACTGCGGGAGAGCATATAGCGCTGGCAGAGCGTCTTGCGCACGCCGAATGTGCTGGTATGCCGCAGGATGGCGGCGGCCAGCCTGTCTGCCGCAGAGGGCTCGCAGATGCAGCAGAGCAGCACGGCCGGGCGGCTCTTCTTCATGCCGATGGGCAGGGTGTAGACGTCCAGCGCGCCCTCACTTAGAAGCGCCTGCTGGGCAAAGCCCAAATCCTCGCCGGGCATGTCGTCCAGATTACAGCA
The DNA here is from genome assembly GCA_019420265.1 of Clostridiales bacterium. Taxonomy (GTDB): domain Bacteria; phylum Bacillota; class Clostridia; order Christensenellales; family Christensenellaceae; genus QANA01. The sequence continues at coordinate 2,986 of JAHZHM010000204.1, read as the reverse complement.
GAGCAGGGCAATCTCGCCGTTGGGGCCGCCTTCGCCTGCGCCGTCGTCTCCCAAAAACGCCCGCACGCAGTTGGCCGCGGCAAAATCCTTGGTACCCATGCCGTAGCCGATGGCCGAAGCACAGAGCGCGGGCATGGGGCCAAAGCCCTGGGCGAAGTGCCGCAAAAGCGCCGCGCCGGTGGGCGTGCAGAGCTCGCCGGCAATCTCGCCGCCGTAGGTGGGCACGCCCTGCAGAATATGTGCCGTGGCCGGCGCCGGGACGGGCAGCACCCCATGCGCACAGCGCACCTGCCCGCTGCCCACATGCACAGCCGAGGCCAGAATCCTCTGCGCGCCGATGCGCTCCATCAGCATGCACACTCCCACCACATCCGCCACAGCATCCATACTGCCCACCTCGTGGAAGTGGATTTGGCTGATGGGCTGGCCGTGCGCGTGGGATTCGGCCTGGGCAATCAGGCGGTAAACTGCCAGCGCGTGCGCGCGCACCTGCTCGGAAAGGGGCAGATGCGAGAGCAAATGCTCGATATCCGCCATGCCCGAATGGCTGTGGGAATGGCCGTGTGCATGAGAATGCCCGTGGCAATGGCCGTGTCCCTCGTCATGGGAATGGCATTCCCCCGGGTGCTCGTGATGACCGTGCGCGTGCCCTCCGTCGTGCCCGTGGCAGCCACAGCCTTCGTGGCCGTGTCCATGCGCTTCGCCGCCTTCGTGATGATGGCAGTGTCCTTCGCCATGCGGATGCTCGTGCGCGCCATGGCAGTGGCCATGCTCGTGGCCTTCTTCGCCGTGATGGTGGCAATGCCCCGCGCCGTGTTCGTGTGTGTGTTCGCTCTCATGCGCAGAGTCGCCTGCTTCGCCGTGGCAATGCGCGCCCACGCTATGCTCGTGGTCTTCCTCGCCCTCGTGCGCGTGGCAATGGCTGTGCCCAAGTTCTCCGCCATGCTCACAGCCTTCGCCGTGCGCATGGGTGTGGCAATGCGGGTGCTCCTGCATCTGCTCTGCAGGGAAGGTCAGCTCGGAGTTTTGGCTCTCTGCCTGCATGGCCTGGCTCCGCTTGGCATGGGCGTGCCCGCAATCCTCGCTGTGCATGTGCGGATGCCCGTGTTCCTCGCCGTGGGAATGGCATTCTTCCGGGTGCGCGTGATGGCCGTGCGCATGCTCTTCCGCATGTGCGTGGTTGCAATCTGTGCCGTGCATATGCTCTCCATCGCGCCCATGGCAGCCACAGCCTTCGTGGGTATGCCCATGCTCTTCGCCGCCTTCGTGATGATGGCAGTGCCCTTCGGCGTGCGGATGCTCGTGCGCGCCATGGCAGTGGCCGTGTTCGTGGCCTTCTTCGCCATGATGATGCCCGCAACAGCCCTCGCCATGTCCATGCTCGTGGCCCTCTTCGCCCTCATGGTGATGGCCATGCCCGCAGCAGTCCCCCTCGTGCGGATGCTCGTGCCCATGGCAATGGCCGCCTTCTATGTGGTCGTCGCCATGCGGATGAAAATGCCCGTGTCCTTCCCCGTGCGCAGGGCAGCATCCCTCGCCGCGGTCGTGCCCATGTTCGTGCGCATGCCCATGGGGCACATCCAGGCTCTGCTCTTCCTGGCCGCCGATGCGCACATCCATATGCGTCCCCCAAATGCCGCATTTTTGCGCCGGAACCGCCGCAACTTCCAGCCCCGGAATGCCCAGCGCGTTCATATCCCGCAAAAATTCCTCCCGGGCCTGTGGCTCCAGCAGCTCGTAAAGCGCGGCCATGAGCATATCCCCCGCCGCGCCCATATTGCACTGTAAATATAATGTTTTCATTCGATTCCCTCCATCTGGTTGATGCGGCTGGCCAAAAAGCCGGCGCCAAACCCGTTATCGATATTGACGACGCTGCACCCGCTGGCGCAGGAATTGAGCATGGAAAGCAGGGCGGAAAGCCCGCCGAAGTTTGCGCCGTAGCCGATGCTGGTGGGCACGGCGATGACCGGGCAATCCACCAGCCCGCCGATGACGCTGGCCAGCGCCCCTTCCATCCCCGCCACCGCCACCACAACCCGCGCCCGGGAGAGCTCGGGAAGGTGCGAGAGCAGGCGGTGCAGCCCGGCCACGCCCACGTCGTAAAGCCGGGTGACGTGGTTGCCCAGGGCTTCGGCCGTCAGCGCGGCTTCTTCACAGACGGGCATATCGCTGGTCCCGCCGGATGCCACCACAATCTCCCCGCGCAGTTCCTGCTCCTCTGGCGCGGCAATGCCGATTTGCGGGATGGGGTGGTAATCCATCGGAATTTCCTTGCCCACAAACTCCGCTGCCTGGGGCGACATGCGGGTGATGAGGATGTTGCGCGCGCCGCCGGCAATCATGGATTTTGCGATGCCCAAAATCTGCTCGGGCGTTTTGCTGCGCCCGTAGATGACTTCCGCCGCGCCCTGGCGCAGTGCCCGGTGATGGTCCACCTTGGCATACCCCAAATCCTCGAAGGGCGCCAGGCGCAAGCGGCTGAGCGCCTCCTCCGGGGAGACTTCTCCGTTTTGAACCTGCCCCAGCAGAGCAAGCAGTTTTTCTCTCTCCATATTTCCTCCTCTTCTATACCCGCTCCTGCGGAGAGCATACCCGAATGATGGGGCGGTGAAACCTGTTATTTTGGCACGCGGCGCTGGCAGCCCTTTTGCCAGTCAGCACATGCTCGCACAGGACGTGCTTGCCGCAAAACTGCCTCCGTATGCCGTGCGCGGCGCCTCCTGTGGAAGGCACACCCGAATGATGGGGAAGCCAGACTTGTCAGAGCTGCACGCGCCGCTGAAAATCGGTTTATCAGAGGGAGCATACTCTCACAATCTGTGCCAACCGCTCGCTCCGCTACACCCGATTGTCGGAGCGGTGCAACCTACCAAAATTGCACGCGCCGCCGCTATCCATTTTGTCAGAAAGTACAAGCCCGCACATTCTCTGCCTACCGCACAGACTATCTTTTCACACTTCCCTATTGCCCTAGTAAAGGGGT
>JAHZHM010000203.1 GCA_019420265.1 Clostridiales bacterium | reverse complement strand
GGTATATTTTGGCAAGAGTACGAGATTGGAGGCTATGTATGGAAGCAGCTGAATTTTTGCGGAAACGAAAAGAATATAAAGCGAGCCAGCTGTTTTTTCTGTATGGAAATGAGCCGTATCTGGTGGATACAACTGCAAAACAGCTTATCGGCGAGCTGCGGATAGAAAATTTCGATTTTAACTATACGGTCTATCGGGAAAAGGCAGATTTTCGCGAAGTATCCGATCTATGCCGGCAGATGCCCTGTTTTGCGGAATACCGGGTTGTGCGGATGGAAGACTTAGATCTCTTTGAAAAAAATAATCAGATGCCGGAACTTTTGGAAAAATTGCCTGATTATACAAAACTCATCGTCATAAAGCATGGAAAGCTGGATAATCGAAAGGCATTTACAAAAGCTCTGATGAAAAAGGCGGTTTGTGTGCTGTGCGATCCTCTGGCAGATGCTGCCATGCTGCACTGGATTACCAGTTCTGCCAAAAAGCAGGGCGTGATTTTGCCGCGCCAATCTGCAGAGCTGATCTATGAGGTTTGCGGCAGCGATATGTATGCCATCCAAAACGAAATCAATAAGCTGAGGTTCTTCCCGTCCAAACTGCCGGAGCAGGGGATGGAGGCCATTCTCTCCGCCTCTACGGAGTATGACACATTCAGCTTCCATAAGCTGATGATGACGGGGCAATATGCCAAGGCGATGGATATTTTGCGCAAAGTCCAGCGGGACAGGAAGAATTTCGCCGGCTTCATTGGCCTGATCATCTCAAAAATTTCGCCGATTTATATGGCGAAATCCTGCCTGAATGCGGGATGGACGCAGCGCATGGCAGTTGCAGAAATGCAAAAGGCGGGCATTAAAGAGTATCCGGCTAAGCTGGCCTGCGAGGATGCCGCGCATTTTACCATGCTGCAATTAAAACAGGCACTAAAAACTTTGGAGGCCGTCGATTTTTCCATCAAATCCGGCGGAAAAGCAGAGGGAATTGAGACAGCGATGCTGCGCATTTATGGAGCAATATAAGTAAAAGTGAGGAATAAAAAAACTTCCGGAGGGTGGCCGGAAGTTTTTTTACACATCTATAAAACAGGGGGGTTTTATAGGCTGTTTTCCCTTATTTCGAGAGCGAAGCGAGCTTCTCGGAAATCTGGGCTTTTTTGTGATTTGCTTTGTTCTTATGAATGATGCCCTTGGTAGCAGCGCCATCCACAACGCTTACAGTCTCGCTAGCCAGAGCTTTTGCAGCCTCGGCATCACCAGCGGCGATAGCAGCATCGAACTTCTTCAGCTGCGTTTTGTAAGCAGAGCGCACACTCTGATTCCGCTCGGATTTTTTCGCGATAACCTTAATGCGCTTTTTCGCAGATTTGATATTAGCCATTTTTTCACCCCTTATCGTAATAATCGAATTCAACAGTAAAAATACTATCACACTCGCCCGCATAATGCAAGGGATTTTTTTCATTATTCTGCCTATACTATAGGAAAAAAGAGAAGAAGGTGCATAAATGCGAAATATCAGAACGGATCTCGCTTCCGAGCTGAATGAAGATGCCGGGGCTTTGGCGGGAGTACGCATGCAAAGCGAAGAGATTGGCGGGTTTTCCTGCACAAAAGTATATATCGATTCCGAGGAAGGGGCCCAAAAGCTGGGAAAACCCATGGGAAAATACTTCACGCTGGAGGTGGGCGATGTCTCTTTGAAAAACTCAGTCGATCTGACAGCCGCCGCCCACAGCGTTGCAAATGTGATGCAGGAGTTTGTTGGCGCGGAAGGGGAGAAAACAGCGCTGGTTGTCGGGCTGGGAAACCGCAAGATTACGCCGGATTCCCTGGGGCCGAAGGTATGCGAAAAGATATTCGTAACCCGGCATATCAAGCAGAATCTCCCGGAAATCGCCGGGGAGGACGTCGCGAGTGTTTCGGCCATCGCTCCGGGGGTGCTGGGTGTAACGGGAATGGAATCTGAGGAAGTGATACGCGGCATTTCACAGCAGGTCAAACCAGATGTGATTATCGCCATCGACGCGCTTGCCTCCCGTAAAACTGAACGCATCGGAGCCAGCATACAGATTTCCGACACCGGAATTGCGCCGGGCTCTGGCCTGGGTAACCATAGAAAAGAGCTGACGCGAAGCTCTCTTGGCGCTTCGGTTATCGCCGTGGGCGTTCCTATGGTAACTTACGCTTCTACAATCGCCTGCGATCTGCTGGAGACGGCATTTGATAAAACAGTAGAAGAGGAAGATATTCAGGCGCTGTTTGCTGCGATACAGGCTGCAAATGGCTCGGAGCTGATTGTTACGCCCAAAAATATCGATATCTTATCCGAAAAGGCGGCAGTTCTGCTGGCGCTTTCGCTGAACTTTGCGCTGAATCCGAATTTTCCGCAAGAAAAAATAGATAACCTCATGGAGTGCTAAAATCCAGATATTCCGAATAGGGATAATTGGGAGGGAAAAGCCATGAAAAATTCTTCGCGGATTCTGACCGGAGGAGCAATGCTGCTCTTCTTTCTGACATTATGCCTATC
>JAHZHM010000202.1 GCA_019420265.1 Clostridiales bacterium | reverse complement strand
GGTTCTGCCGCTGGGCGATGCTGCTGATGCAGACCGCGCCATCCTGGCTATTGCTCGCCAGATCTACAATGGCCCGCAGGCCGTATCTGCCCTTTGTCGATAGTTTCAACTTGCATGCACCTCCAATTCCCAGCAAATTACTCGGATATATCATAGTACGGATTTTTTGAGATGTCAATAATCTTGACAAAAATACTTGGGATTATGCGCGATTGGCAGGGTGCTGGCAAGGCCAAAGGCGGTTGGGCCGCGGGGTTTTGCAAAAAATTATTGGCACGGGCGGGGGTTAGGGGCAAGAGCAGAAGGTCAAGGGCGATTCCTAGACATGAGGAATCATAAAAATCGACGCGCGGGGGGTCAAGGTCAAGGGCCATCCTTAAACATGGGGGCAGAGCCCCCATACCCCCATTTGAAAAAGAAAATGCAGGGCTCCTCCAAAGCCCAGGGCAGTTTTGCGCCATTTGGGGGGCAAACTACTGATATGCGCAGGAAAAGGGTGGGGCGCAATCATGAGAACAAGTTCTATGCCCTGTCGCCTTTCAGATGGTAATTTGTCATAAAAATGCTATTATTTCGTCTTGACACGCGCAAACAAAAACAGGCTGGCAAAAAGTGTATGCCAACCTGTTCGCAAAGCAAAGCCCTATATTAACTTCTGCTCCTCTCTTCCCCTTTTGGGGCGGAACATGAAATAGCAGCAAAGGCCGTAGACCACAATGGCGGCCAGAGCGGCGGCCAGCAGCGCCGGCGTATTGCCCCGGTGCGAAAGCGCAGTATAGACCTGCCAGGCAATGGCAGCCATGAGCGCCGTAGCCAAAGCCTGTTTGGCGACGACATCACCAAAAGCGAAGCTGGCCCCCGAGAACCGCATGACACAGTATACGCTGAGCAGGGCGCAGATGGCATAGCAGGCCACCGTCCCGATGGCGGCACCGGCGATATTCAGTGCGGGAATGGCCAAAAGCGGCAGGCCAATGGCGATTTTGACCACCGTTCCGCAGAGGATATTGAGCACGGGTAAGCCCGGGCGCCCCATGCCCTGGAGCACCCCAGTCTGCACCTGCATCACCAGCAAAAACAGCGCGCCCGGCGCCATCAGCCGCAGCAACTCTGCCGCCCGGGCCAGCTCCTGGCCTTGCAGGCTGCGATACATCAGCTGCAAAATCGGCTGGGCAAAGAGATATAATACGACCATGGCCCAGCGCCATGGAAAGCCGCATCCCAAGGGAGATTTGCCGATGCGCCGCGGCCTTGCGACCATGAACGCGGGCAGCCGTGATGGCGGGCAGCAGGCTGGTGGAGATGGCGCCGGAAAAGACCGAGCAAAGCCCCACCACCGGCGAGACAAAGCCGCTATAGAGGCCGTAGAGCGAGGTCGCCTCTTCCGCTGTAAACCCGGCGGCGCGCAGCTGCGGCAGGGCGCAGAGCGAATCCACCCCCGCCACCAGCGAGACGGCCAGGGCACCCACCGTTGTGGGCAGGGCGATGCGCAACAGTTTTTCCAGAATCGGCCGGGCGGGCCAGCGCTGTTTATCCCGCAGATAGCGCACGCCTTTTTTGCGGTGATACCCCCACTGTCAGCACTG
>JAHZHM010000201.1:389-4660 GCA_019420265.1 Clostridiales bacterium | reverse complement strand
CCGCCAGCTCTTCCAGTTTATATCGCTGCATCAATAGTTCCGGCTCTGCCTCCCGCAGCATATCCACCAGATAAAACGCCATCTGCTCTTCATCCAAAATTTCCTGCCGCACACTGCCCAGCAGTGCAATGGCTGCCCCAGCCTTTTCATCTTCAATTTTGGGCCAAAGCATTCCGGGCGAATCCATCAGCTCTAGATAGGGCGTGAGCCGCACCCAGGAAAGCCCTCTGGTTACTCCCGGCTTGTTGCCCTCTTTCAGGCGTTTTTCCCCGATCATGCGGTTTAAAATGGCCGATTTACCCACATTCGGAATCCCGCAGACCAGCAGACGTAGCGTTTTGTTCATGCCCCTCTCTGCCGCGCGCTCCAAAAAGGGCTGCCCAAACTCCTCTATCTTAGCTTGCAGCTGCCTGGGGTTGCCCGTTACCGCCGAAAAAGGCAGCGTCGCAATTCCCTGCCCCTCAAAATAGCGCACCCACGCCTTTGTTACCGCAGGATCCGCCATATCTTCCTTGTTGAGCAGATAAAGCCTGCCCTTGGGCGCAAAGAGATCGTCAAAATCCGGATTCTTGGTGTAAAGCGGCGCCCGAGCATCCAGCACTTCCGCCACAACATCGATCTGCTTTAATTTTTCCTCCAAGGCGCGCCGGGCTTTTGTCATGTGCCCCGGATACCAGTTGATATTGATTTTAGCCGAGTTCTTTTCTTTCATATCAATTATATATCCCCATTTTATTTGCATCCAAATAATGGTTGATGAGAGAGATGGATTCCTGAGCAAAATCTTTCAGTTCACCCGCATCATATCGGTTATTTTGATTGCCCATATAGCCCTCCATCGCCAATCGAATTACATCATGATAGCGCGAGTTCATATTTTCCAGCGCCCATTTCCCGCCGTCGTATTTTGATAATGTCAGATCTTCTTTTATCATTGCGTAAAATCTGCATAAATTAAGGATACAGTAAATTGGATCGTCAGAAATATTTTTCACACAGCTTAATATATCTTGATAGTTTGAGTCTATCACATATTCCTTTGGAACTTTTGAAAAAACTTCCCCAGAGGGCTTTCCAAAATCGAATTCTCTGTTTTCTACGTTGATAACATGAAAGTGGCTCGCCAAATCCGGATCTGTCTTATCCTCATCCGATAAAATAATATTTTGTTTCTCCAGATTCCCAGATACATGCATTTCATAAGGGATAGGGTGAACGATATTTTTGCAGTGCTCTTCCAAAACAACGCTAAGCTCACAGCCTTTTTTCGGAAACAGGCAAATATGCTCCAGAATTTTATTGCATATCAGCTCTTTTATGCTGTGATCTAGTTTGTGCTTTGCAACAATAATAAAATCCAGATCGGATTGTTCCGGATTGAAGCTTCCCAGCCTTAAGGAACCGTGAAAATATACTCCAACGTAATTATCCGCCAGTATCTGTCTTATCCATTCATCGATGCTTGCCATCAACTGCCTGATCTCCATTTTCGCCACCCCCTCTTCTCACAGATTTCTACCACTGCCTACGATGTATTTGTTATTTCTGCCTTTTTTGATCCAAATTAGCGGGATTCAAATTCTAAAAAAGGGATTATCCTCGCGGACAATCCCTTTTATCTTCTTATCTCTCTTTGATTCTTGCGGCCTTGCCGACTCTATCACGGAGATAGTAGAGTTTTGCTCTTCTGACTTTACCACTTCTGACTTTCTCAATGTGGTCAATCTTTGGCGAATGCAGAGGCAACACTCTCTCAACGCCGATGCCATAGCTGACGCGGCGCACGGTGATCGTCTCTCTTACGCCACCACCCTGCCTAGCGATTAAATAGCCCTCAAAGACCTGTATTCTTTCTCTGTTGCCTTCTTTAATTTTCAGATGCACACGGAGAAGATCGCCTATTTCCAGCTCGGGTAGATCAGAGCGAAGCTGAGATTCTTCAACGAATTTCACTAAATCCTGCATGCTTGCTTCCTCCTTCCTTTTACCGGCGTTCATGCCCTATTGGCAGCGGACCACCTTTCATACAAACATTGGTATTATACCACACCTTCTCTTGCGATTGCAAGCATCTTTCTTCTTTTTTTGGAATTTCTGCCGGCCGATGCCCCGGCCCATCTCTTCCAGCTGGAAGGCGCCTGAGCATACCATCGCGAAAAGATATTCTCTCTCCACTAGGTCGGCGGAGTCCATCTGGCCCTTCAGCAAAGGATACTGCCTCGCTGCCCGAAGAAACGAATGCCCCTGTCGCTCCCAAGTAACGCGGCGATGCTCCCGGCTCCCTTGGCAAGCCATTTAAAGCTCATCACCCATCTTGCCTTCTGCCAGCGCTCTGCGCTCCTCTGGCGTCAGCCTCGCTTTTTCCAGCAGATCCGGCCTGTTTTTCGCCGTCTTCTCGATGGCCTTTTTTCTCTGCCATGCCAGAATATTCGCATGGTGCCCGGAAAGCAAAACCTCCGGCGTCTGCATCCCGCGAAACTCTGCCGGGCGGGTATACTGTGGGTACTCCAGCAGGCCATCCAAGGAAAAAGACTCGCCCTTTGCGCTCTCCTCGTTGCCCAGCACTCCCGGCACATGCCGCATGACGCAATCCATCAGCACCATTGCCGGCAGTTCGCCACCCGTCAGCACATAATCCCCGATGGAGATCTCCTCGTCAATTTTGGCATCCAGGATGCGCTGATCTACGCCCTCATAGTGGCCGCAGAGGATGTTGATCTCCTCATACTCTGCCAGCTCTGCCGCCAACTTCTGATCCAGCACTTTCCCCGCCGGAGACATATAGAGATTGATTTTTTTCTTTCCCTGCTGCGTTTGCTCGATGGCCTCAAAGCAGTCAAATACACTTTGTGGCGCGATGAGCATCCCAGCGCCACCGCCAAAAGGCGCGTCGTCCACTCTCCTGTGCTTATCCAGCGTGTAATCCCGGAAATTATGCAGCGAGACCGCAATATGCTCTGCCTCCAGCGCGCGCTTGCAAATGCTGGCACCCAAAAAGGATTCGAACATCTCCGGAAAAATCGTGAGAATATGAAAATTAGTCATAGAGCACAACCTCTGCCAGGCGCCCCGAATCCACGACAATTTTGCCTTCCTCTGGGCTTTTTTGCAGGATGACCCCCGGCGCTGCCGGAAACATCATGCCGCCTTTTGGGCCAGAAGCCCGGTAAACGTCCACTCCACCGGCAATCTGCATGATCTCCTCTATCCTGCCGAGTTCCTTTCCCTGCTCATCCAAAATGCGCAGGCCAACCAAATCGGCAATATAGCATGCGCCTTCCTCCAGCGGAGCGGCATTTTCCCGGTCAATATAAAGCCTCTTGCCGCGCAGCAGTTCCGCCGCATTGCGGTCTTCCACTCCCTCTAGCTTGAGAAAAGCGAATTCCTTATATACCCTGGCGCTTTGCACCTGGCGCTTCTCATAGTTCTTTCCATTTTTCAGGAACACATGAGAAAGAGCGCCGAAGCGCTCTAAATCATCTGTGTAGGGGCGCAGCTTAATTTCCCCGCGAATCCCTTGGGGCTTCAGCACTTGTCCCAGTTCAAAATAATCCATGAACTACACGATCTCCACAGTGTATTTTTTGCCCGTCCGCGCCGAAGCCGCCTTGACGACCGTGCGGATGGCTTTGGCAATGCGTCCCTGTTTGCCGATCACCTTGCCCATATCGCTTTCCGCGACATTCAGCTCAATGACGACGCTGTCGCCCTCCTGCTTTTCGCTGACGCGAACTGCAGAAGGATCTTCCACCAGGGATTTTGCCAAGAATTCTACCAGTTCCAACATCATAGCCGTTTCCTTCCAGGCTTACTGAATCGCGCCGTTTTTCTTGAGCAGCGCGCGAACGGTATCCGTGGGCTGAGCGCCCTTCTTCACCCATTCAGCTGCCTTGTCGTTATCCAGCTTCAGCTCTTTGTTCATGGGGTTGTAGTAGCCCAGTTCCTCGATGAAGCGGCCGTCTCTGGGGCTTCTGCTATCCGCAACAACAATGCGGTAGAAAGGATTCTTCTTTGCGCCCATTCTCTTAAATCTAATCTTTACTGCCATAGTCTTTCTCCTCTTCTTTCACATCGTGAAATTAAAATTATCTGAAGGCCGCCTAAAACGGCAGGCCCATCATGCCTTTTCTGCGCTTCTTGCCTTTGCCCGTCATCATCTTCATCATCTTTTTCATCTGCTCAAACTGATTGAGCAGCCGGTTGACGTCCTGCACGCTCGTGCCGCTGCCAGCGGCAATCCGCTTTCTGCGGCTGCCGTTGATGATAGAAGG
>JAHZHM010000201.1:0-379 GCA_019420265.1 Clostridiales bacterium | reverse complement strand
GTCATAGAGGTGATGATCGCCTCCGTGCGCTTTAGCTGTTTTTCATCGATGCTGGCGCCTGCCAGCTTGTTGCCCCCGGGCAGCATTCCCAGAATATCTTCCATGGAACCCATCTTAGATAGCTGCTGCATCTGCTCCAGGAAATCGTTCAGGTTCAGCTTCTGCGAGCGAATCTTTTGTTCCAGCTCCCGCGCCTGCTTTTCATCGAAATTCTGTTCGGCCTTTTCGATAAGGCTCATCACATCGCCCATGCCCAAAATGCGGCTGGCCATGCGATCCGGGTAAAAGGGTTCCAAATCCGTCAGCTTTTCGCCTGTGCCCACAAATTTAATGGGTTTGCCCGTAACATCTTTGACGGAGAGCGCCGCGCCGCCGCGCG
>JAHZHM010000200.1:11366-15344 GCA_019420265.1 Clostridiales bacterium | reverse complement strand
ACGGCCAGCGGAGAGACGCTTTGCGATTACAACCGCTGCGGCGTGCCGCTGATCGAGATCGTCTCCGAGCCAGACTTGCGCTCGGCCGAGGAGGTCAATGCGTTTTTGCGCAAATTGCGGGCCATCCTCATCTATACCGGCGTATCCGACTGCAAAATGCAGGAGGGCTCCATGCGCTGTGATGTCAACCTCTCCATTCGCAAAAAAGGCGAGCAGGAGCTGGGCACGCGGACGGAGATGAAAAACCTCAACTCCTTCCAGTTTATCGCCAAGGCCATCGAATATGAATTTGCAAGGCAGGTGCAGGCGGTGGAGGCGGGGGAGAGCATCGTTCAGGAGACGCGGCGGTTCGACCAGAGCCTGGGCAAAACTTTCTCCATGCGCAGCAAAGAGGATGCCGATGACTACCGCTATTTTCCCGATCCGGATCTCGTTCCCATTGTGGTCGGCGAAGAGGAAATTTCGCGCATTGCCGCCAGCATCCCGGAATTGCCGGATGCCCGCAAAGCGCGGTATATGGAGAGATACAAAATTGCCCCGGCGGATGCGGAGATTTTAGTCAGCGAGCGGGAGGTGGCGGATTACTTTGAGCAGGCGGCCGCGCAGTGCGCCTATCCCAAAGCGCTCTCTGCCCTGATGCTGGGGGAAGTGTTCCGGCTGCTGGGAACAGAGACGGCCATCCCGATTCCGCCCGAGCATCTGGCAAAGCTGGCTGAGTTTGTGGGCCAGGAGAAGATCAGCACCGCGGCGGCGAAAAAGGCCATTGCCGCTCTTTGGGAAAAGCAGGAAACGCCGGAAGCGTATCTGGAACGCGAAGATCTCTGGCAGCAGAGCGATGAGAGCATCTTGGAGCCGATTGCCAGAAACGCCGTGCGGCAATGCGAAAAATCTGTGGCAGATTATCGGAAGGGAAAGAAGCAGGCCATCGGCGCCATCATCGGCCAGGCCATGGCCCAGACGGGCGGCAAGGGCAATGCATCCGTCCTGCGCAGGCTGATAGAGAAGATATTAGAAGAGCAGTAGAGCGATAGGCAGTGATGGCGGACGCGTTTTCCGATCGCTTATGCCCATTTACAAATAAAAAAGCACCCCAACAGGGTGCTTTTTTGTATCTTGAATTTGTCCGCCTAATCCTCTGCCTTCTCCTTTTCAAAATAGGAGAGCAGAGCGAAGATGAGCTCTTTTTGCTCTTTGGTAAAACCATCTAACCGCACGCTTTCTGCGTCATCCATGCCCAGCAGATAATCTGTGGAAACATGAAAGAATAGGGAAAGCTCTACCAGCTTTTCTGCTGTGGGCACGGAAATCCCCATTTCCCAAGCATTGACGCTGGAACGCGTAACCGACATAACTTTGGCCAGCTCAGTTTGCGTCATCCCCCTGGATAGGCGCAGCTCTTTGATGCGTGTATCTGCCTGTATGAGCATGGAATTCCCTCCCCCCTGCTGTCAATTATATATTGCGCAAAATGATATATAATTATCATCGATGATTAATAAAAATTGACAATTTTCGATTCCTTTGCTATACTTGCCTTAATCAGAGCTGGATGCTCATTTGCTTAGGAGGAAATACACATGGAGACAGAACAAAAAGCTGCGCAGCAAGCACCTGCCGGGCAGGCACCAGAGAAATTCTGCAAGCACTGCGGCGGAAAAATCCCGGCAGATGCCGTCGTCTGCACATTGTGCGGCAGACAGGTGGAGCAGATGGCCCAGAGCGGCGCGCCGAATATCGTCATCAACAACGCCAACCAGAACACGAACAGCAATGTCAACGCATATGTGGCGGCAAAGGCCAGAAATAAATGGGTGGCGCTGTGTCTGTGCCTGTTTTTGGGCGTTTTTGGAGCGCACAAATTCTATGAAGGCAAAGCAGGGCTGGGCGTGCTCTATCTTTTTACCGGCGGGCTGCTGGGCATCGGAGCTGTAATAGATTTTATCACGATATTGTTTAAGCCAAACCCCTATTTTGTCTAATTACTCCCCTGGGAGCTGCCTTTTTCATACGGGCAGCTCTATTTTTTTGCAGCTGGGTGCAGCGCGGAGCAGAGCATCTTCCACATATTTTGATTCATAAAATAACATAATAGAAGCGAGAAGATGCTTGACAAAGAAAGAAAAATCTGCCAGTATAATACTATACCCTTGTGGGGTATATGAAAGGGGCGTTTATGAAAGAGAAATTTGATGTTACCGGCATGACATGCGCTGCCTGCCAGGCGAATGTAGAAAAGGCAGTTTGCAAAGTGCCCGGAGTGCAGGAGGTTTCGGTGAGCCTGCTGACAAATAGCATGCAGGTGGAGTTTGAGGATTCTGTGAGCCCGGAGGCGATTATCGGCGCAGTTCATCATGCCGGGTACCAAGCACAGCTTGCCGGCAGCGGCGCCTCTACGCAGCAAAAAAGCGCGCCTGCGGATATTGCCGGAGAGGAAATCCGCGGCATGAAGACCAGATTTTGGTGGTCGCTGGGCTTTCTGATTCCGCTGATGTATGTCTCCATGCACCATATGTTCCAGATGTGGTTTGGGCTGCCCGTGCCGGGCTTTATCGCAAATTTCCTGCATGGAAATGAAAATGCGCTGAATTTTGCGCTGACTCAGTTTTTGCTGGTGCTGCCCATCTTATATCTGAATCGAAAGTATTTTATCGTCGGCTTTAAGACGCTGTTTCATGGAAGCCCGAATATGGATTCGCTCATCGCCGTCGGCGCATCTGCGGCTATGATCTATGGCATCTTTGCCATCTTCCGCATCAGCTATGGCCTGGGGCATGGGGATATGGCAGTGGTCCAGCAATATAGCGCGGATCTCTATTTTGAATCTGCCGGCATGATTTTGACGCTCATCACGCTGGGAAAATTCCTGGAGACGCGCAGCAAGGGAAAAACCAGCGAGGCAATCTCCAAGCTCATGGATTTGGCGCCCAAAACGGCCATTGTGCTGCGGGATGGAGTGGAAATTGAGATTGGCATTGAGCAGGTGCAGGTGGGGGATATTCTGCCTGTGCGCCCGGGACAGCGAGTGCCGGTGGACGGCGTGCTTTTGGAAGGGAGCAGCGCGGTAGACGAATCTGCGTTGACGGGCGAGAGCTTGCCTGTGGAGAAGCAGGCGGGCGATAAACTCTATACGGCTTCCATCAATAAAACCGGCTACTTCACCATGCGGGCCGAGAAGGTTGGAGCGGATACGACGCTCTCCAAAATCATCGAGCTGGTGGAGGAGGCAGCGGCCTCCAAAGCGCCTATTTCCAAATTGGCGGATAAAGTGGCGGGGATTTTCGTGCCCGTCGTCATGAGCATCGCTGTCGTCGCGGCGATCGTCTGGCTTTTGCTGGGCAAGGGCGCGGAATTTGCGCTCTCTATCGGCATTTCCGTGCTGGTCATTTCCTGCCCGTGTGCGCTCGGCCTGGCGACGCCTGTCGCCATCATGGTGGGGACGGGCAAAGGCGCAGAGCAGGGGATTTTAGTAAAATCCGCGGCAGCGTTGGAAACTGCGCATAAGGTCAAAACCGTTATTTTAGATAAGACAGGCACACTGACGGAAGGAAAGCCTGCTGTAACGGATCTCCAGCCCGAGGAAGGTGTGGGCAAGGAGAAACTGCTCGCCCTGGCCGCCAGCCTGGAAAAACCATCAGAGCATCCGCTGGCCGAGGCGATTTTACAGCAAGCCCAGGCGCAGAGCCTAGAGCTGCTGGCCACAGAGGCATTCGAGGCGCTTCCGGGCAAAGGGCTGTGTGCGCAGATAGATGGGAAACAGTATTTTGCTGGAAATATCGCGCTCATGCAGGAGCAGGGCATTGCGCTTTCGGAGCAGAGCGTTGCGCAGGCCCAAAAATTGGAAGAACAGGGCAAAACCGTGCTCTATTTTGCAGAGCAGGGAAAACTGCTGGGCAAAGTTGCGGTGGCGGATCGGCCAAAGCCCACAAGCCAGCAGGCCGTGGCCGAGCTAAAGGCCATGGGCATCGATGTTGTCATGCT
>JAHZHM010000200.1:0-11356 GCA_019420265.1 Clostridiales bacterium | reverse complement strand
CGAGCGCACGGCAAAAGCCATCGCATCGCAGCTGGGGATTGAGAAGGTCATTGCCCAGGTGCTGCCGGCAGATAAGGAAAAGGCCGTGCGGGAAGAGCAGAAGAGCGGCAGGAAAGTCGCCATGGTGGGCGACGGCATCAACGATGCGCCGGCGCTGGCCCGGGCGGATGTCGGCATTGCGATTGGCGCCGGGGCAGATATTGCGATGGAATCGGCGGATATTGTGCTCATGCGGGGCGATCTGCTGGATGCGGTTGCGGCTTTCCAGCTTTCCAGAGCTGTGCTGCGCAATATCAAGGAAAATCTCTTCTGGGCGTTCTTCTATAATAGTGTGGGGATTCCCCTGGCGGCAGGTGTGTTTTATGGTGTGCTCGGGTGGCGGCTCTCTCCCATGTTTGGGGCGGCGGCCATGAGCTTAAGCTCGGTTTGCGTGGTGAGCAATGCGCTGCGGCTAAAGCTCTTCCGCCCGAAGTATCATTATGGTAAAATAGAATCATCAAAACAAGGAGCAGACGAAATGAAAAAGATTGTGCATGTCAATGGAATGAGCTGCGCGCATTGCCAGGCGTCGGTAGAAAAGGCGCTGATGGGCGTTGCGGGTGTGGAGAAGGCGACGATTAACCTCAAAAAGAAACTGGCAGAAGTGAAACTGGCGGCGGAAGTTTCGGATGAGGCGCTGATGAATGCAGTCAATGAAGCGGGCTTTGAGGCCGTTTCCGTGGAAGAAAAATAATGAAAGCAGAGAAAAAACCGATCACCCGTCTGGTTAAGACGGCAAAAGGGCAGCTGGAAGGCGTCCTGAAAATGATAGAGGAGGATCGCTATTGCCTGGATATTTCGCATCAGCTGATGGCGGCGCAGGCGATCATCCAAAAGGCAAACCGGGAAATTTTATCTGCGCATATGAAAAGTTGTGTGCGGGAGTCGTTTGAAAATGGCGGCGAAGAGGAGAAGATCGATGAGATCATCTCTCTCATCGAAAAAATAGGCAAGGCTTAACGCTGTGCCGGAGGAAAGATGAATCTTGCAGAGCTGATTTTCTATGGCGCGGAGCTCGCCGGGACGGCCGCCTTCGCCATTTCCGGCGCGATGACGGCCATCGAGCGCAAGCTGGATTTATTTGGCGTTTTACTGCTCAGTGTGATAACGGCGCTGGGCGGCGGCGTTACGCGCGATCTCTTGCTCGAGCATATCCCGCCAAGGATGTTTGAGCGCTATGAATATGTGCTGATTGCCGTTCTCTGTGGGCTGGCAGTTTTTCTGGTTGCACGGTGCAGCAAGGAGCGCTATCAAAGGCACATGCCCCGCATTTCCACCATCAACAATGTGTTCGATGCCATTGGTCTTGGTGTATTTTCCACCATTGGCGTGCAGGCGGCCATTCAGGCTGGCTTTGTGCAAAACTGGTTCTTTGCCATCACGCTGGGCATGCTGACGGGCGTCGGAGGCGGCATTTTGCGGGATATGATGAGCCAAAGCCTGCCGGCTGTGCTGCATAAGCATATTTACGCCGTTGCGGCGATCGCGGGGGCGGGATGCTACTATGTCATTTATCGGCTGGGCATCAACCAGAAAATTGCCATGGCGGCCAGCGTTTTGCTCACGTTTGCCATTCGAATTTTGGCGACACGCTATGAATGGAGCCTGCCCAAGGCAGAATAGAGCAGCCAAAAAAAGAGAGGGAACTTCCTCTCTTTTTGGCTACAATTTTGTGCATCAGAAAAAACGGAGCACTCGATTTCGAGTGTTCCGTTTTTGTTTTTCTAATAGAAAGTATGCGACTAATATTTTTAATCCTATATAATTTAAATTCTAAAAAATTATGGACGCACACCTCACCCTGTTTTTCTCCAACTATTTCTTGCCGTCCAGGTCTGCGACTGCCTGCTTCAAACGCTTCATTGCCTCTGCGACTGTCGCTCTTGGGCAGGCCATATTGACGCGCTGGAAACCAGCTCCTTCCGGGCCGAACATCTCGCCGCCGTCCAGCCAGATGCGCACTTTATGCTCGATAAAATCTTCCAGCTCTTCAGCGCTTAGCCCAAGGCCGCGGAAATCCAGCCAGAGCAGATAAGTCCCCTCCGGCTCCACCAGGGAAACGCCGGGGATCTCTTTGAGCGCTTCGCGCACATACGAGAGGTTGCCTGCCAGGTATTCCTTGAGCTGGCGCAGCCACTCGGCGCCTTTGGTGTAGGCGGCTTTGCAGGCGGCCAGGCCAAGCTGATTTGCTCCATCGATGGAAGCTGCTTCTTGCTCTGCAACGAATTTTTCCCGAAGGTCTGGGTTGGGAATGAGAATATTGGAAGTTGCAAGGCCAGCTAAATTGAAGGATTTGCTCGGGGCTGTGCAGGTGATAACAATGCGCTCATATTCCTTTTTCAGGCTGCAAAGAGGGAGATGATGATGGCCGGGGAAGGTGAAATCCGCGTGAATTTCATCGGAAATGATGACGACATTGTGCTTCAGGCAGATATCGCCGATTTTCTCCAGCTCCTCTGCCGTCCAGACGCGGCCGACAGGGTTATGCGGGCTGCAGAAGATGAAAAGTTTAACATCGTTGTCTATAATTTTTTGCTCAAAATCTGCAAAATCAATCTGGTATTTCCCATTTTCAAGCACGAGCGGGCTGTTCACCAGCTTGCGTGCGTTTCTATCGATCACGCGGGAGAAGGGATAATAGACTGGGCGCGTGATGAGAACTGCATCGCCAGGGGAAGTCAGCGCGCGCACGCCCGTAGCGATTGCGTTGACGACGCCGGGCGTCTGAAGGAGCCAATCCTGCTCGATTTCCCAGTTGAAATATGTTTTTTCCCAATTGGCAAGGGCATCGAAATAGTCCTTTTTCGTGTCGGTATAACCAAAGATGCCGTGAGAGACGCAGGCGTGCAATGCTTCCAAAATTTCCGGCGCCGTCTGAAAATCCATATCCGCGACCCACATGGGCAAAACATCTGCCCCATGACCGCGCTCCTGAGCGAAATCGTGCTTGACGCTATCTGTGCCTAAGCGGTTATGAAGCGTATCAAAATCATACTTCACCATATTTTATCTCCCTCTATTTTGATGCGTATTTGGAACAATTTCATTCTAAACAATTTTGGGGCAATAGTCAATCGATGGGGAGCGGGCGTCTGCGCCCAAAACAGGGCAAAATCAACAAAAAACGACAGCGAAGCAGAAGAAGGGGCGCCGCCTGCCGGCTGGGAGAGGGCAGCAGGGCAGAAAATGTGTAGCAAGGCGTGGAAAGCGGAAGGCGGAGGTGTCGATAAAAAAATTAATTTTGCCTACAAAATCCCCAAAGAGCACCCAGGCGGGCTATGCTACAATGGCTGTACTTTTCAAAAACGAGGATAGGAGCCGAAAAGAGTGGGAGGAACAGCATACGGATATATTCGCGTTTCGACGCAGGGGCAGAATATCAGCAGGCAGATTGCCGCGATGCGGGAGCAGAAAATTCCGCAAAAGCACATTTTTATCGATAGGCAGAGCGGGGCGGATTTTGATCGGCCGGCATACCGCAAAATGATGGATATTCTCATGCCGGGCGATACGGTTTTTATCAAAAGCATCGATCGGCTGGGGCGCAGCTACCCCGAGATCATCGCGCAGTGGAACAAAATGATGCTGGAAAAGAAGGTGCGCATTGTAGTGCTGGATATGCCGCTGCTGGATACGCGCATCATGCAGGACGATGCCGCCAGCGCTCTGCTCTCAGGCCTGATGCTGCAAATCCTCTCCTATGCCGCGCAGGCAGAGCGGGATAATTTGAAGCAGAGGCAGGCAGAGGGGATTACAGAGGCAAAAGCCAGGGGCGTGCGGTTTGGGCGGCAGAAAATGCGGCTGCCAAGTGAATTTCCGGAGGTTGTGCAGCAATGGCGGGAAAAAGAGATTTCCTGCCAGCAGGCGCTGCAAACGCTGGGAATGGGGCGAACGAGTTTTTATCGAAAAATAAAAGAGATGGGGCTATGAGAACGCAAAAGTATACTTTTTGGGACTGGACTGGCAAGGCGCGGAACAGAAAAATGGGAGAAAGAACAGAGCAGGGAATAAATACAGAGAAAAAATGGCATAACTTACAATTTTGAAACACATTACGCATTCTGCTATGGTATAATGAACGCACGACCTAGACGGAAGGGCTTAGAGCCCTTCCGAGGCCTGAGCGTCATTGACGGCTACCGTCAGCGCACAATGCCATAATGAACGCACAGCCCAAGCAGAAAGGCAGAGCCTTTCCGGGCCAGGGCATTTGCGGCATGCTGCGCGCTAGGCGATATGGTAAAATGAACACACGGCTTAAACGGGAAGGGTACAGCCTTATTCGTTGGCAGTTACCATTGCCGCACGACGCGCGCGAATGGCATGGTATCATGAGAATCATGCGAGAAGATGCGCACAAAGGGCGCGGAAAAGAAGGAGAAACACTCATGTTTGGTATCATTGGGGCAATGGACAGCGAGATCGCATTGCTGAAAGAGAAAATTTCGGGGATCGAAGAGCATCAGATTGGCAGATCTATCTTCTATACAGGAGAGCTGGAAGGCCAGAAGGTTGTGCTTTTAAAAAGCGGTATGGGCAAAGTTGCCTCTGCGATCGGAGCGCAGGCGATGATCGACTGTTTCCATGTCTCGAGCATCGTCAATACCGGGATTGCCGGCGGAATTGGCGAAGGGCTGGCAGTGGGTGATATCGTCGTGAGCAGCTTTGCCGTGCAGCACGATTTTGATATGAGCGGTCTTGGGTATGCCCTGGGCTATATGGAGGGCGAGCACAAGGATCAGCCCACCAGATATCTGCCGGACGAGGCGCTGGTGCAGGAATTTTTGCAGGCGGCGCGCAAAGTGATGCCGGAGGAGCATATCCACCAGGGTGGAATTGCCACGGGAGACTTATTCGTCTCGGGAAGCGAGCCCAAAAAGCGGCTTCGGGAGACTTTTGGCGCTGTAGCGGCGGAAATGGAAGGCGGGGCGATCGCGCAGACGGCTGTGCAGAACAACGTGCCCTTTGTGATTATCCGCGCCATCTCGGATTTGGCGGATGAGGGCGCTGCCAGCTCTGTGGAGCAGTCGGAACAGACGATGGCAGATCGCTCGGCGAAAATTTTGTTAGAACTTTTAAAAGCGAGGCGATAAATCATGTACGAAGAACTAAGGGCGCAGGCGTGCCAAGCAGCAGAGGAGCTCGTGCAGGTATCTGGCATCAAGGCCGGGCAAATTCTGGTCGTCGGCTGCTCCAGCAGCGAAATCGGCGGGGAGAAGATCGGCTCCAGCTCTTCGCCGGAAGTGGCGGAGGCAGTCTTTTCCGGGATCTGGGAAGTGCTAAAGGAGAAGGGAATTTTTCTGGCGGCGCAGTGCTGCGAGCATCTCAACCGGGCGATCATCTTGGAGCGGGAAGCCGCTGAGAAATATGGATATGATCAGGTCAACGTCGTGCCCCAGCCCAAGGCAGGGGGCTCGTTCGCCACGGCTGCCTATGCGCATTTTGCAGAGCCTGTTGCAGTGGAGCAAATTGCGGCGCATGCGGGCCTGGATATTGGCAACACGCTGATCGGCATGCATCTGAGAAGAGTTGCCGTGCCCGTGCGCCTCTCGATCAAAAAAATCGGGGAGGCGCCGATTGTCTGCGCGAGAGTGCGGCCCAAATTTGTGGGCGGCGAGCGCGCACACTACGATAAAGAGCTGCTCTAAAAGGAGCGAGGAGGCGACAGAAAAAATGGAGCTTGAACTAAGAGAGATCTCCAAGAGCTTCGGCGAGATAAAAGTGCTGCGGGAGGTTTCTTTCACAGCAAAGGGCGGGCAGGCCTTTGGGCTGCTGGGCAGAAACGGCGCCGGAAAAACCACGACGATTCGGATTTTGATGGATGTATTTGCTCCGGATGGCGGCGCTGTCCTGATAGACGGGGCGCCTATCGATTATAGCAAGATGAAACTCGGCTATCTTCCCGAGGAGCGGGGGATGTATCCCAAAAAGAAGATCATCGATCAGCTGGTCTATTTTGCACAGCTCAAGGGGATGCAGCGGCGCGCGGCAATCCAGTCTATCGACTACTGGCTGGATCGGCTGAATATGGCAGAGCATCGGGATAAGCGGCTGGACACGCTTTCCAAAGGCAACCAGCAGAAAATCCAGCTCATCACCGCCTTGGCGCACGATCCCGAAATTGTCATACTGGACGAACCTTTTTCCGGTCTGGATCCCGTCAACGCGATGCTGCTCAAAGAGGTCGTCAAAGAGGAGATTGCCAAGGGGAAAATCGTGCTGTTCTCCAGCCACCAGATGCACTATATCGAGGAATTCTGCGACAGTATTGCCATTTTGAAGGATGGCAAGGTTGCGCTGCACGGCGAACTCGGCGAGATCAAGCATAGCTATCCCAGAAACAAGCTGGTGGTCCGCTCTGCGGCGGCGGATGAGATTTTGGCTTTGCCGGGCCTGGAGGGGTGGAAGACTGGCGAGGGTGAGCTATTGCTCTCTCTTTCTTCGGCCGAAGCAAAAGGTGAGACGATGAAAATGCTGGCAGAGCGCTTTGATATCGATGAGATGCGGGTGTTCGAGCCTTCGCTCGGCGATATTTTTGTCGAGTATGCGGGAGACTAGCGAGGGGCGATGAGATGAAACAGTTTGGAACTATTCTGAATTTTGAGCTGAGAAACTATTTTAAGAACAAAGTGTTTGTCGGCATTACGATTGCGCTGGTCGTTCTGATTGCGGCCGCCATGTTTTTCCCGAACATCATGGCTTTTTTTCAGAGCGATGATAGCGCGGCTGGGCAAGAGGAGCAGGCGGTGATGCTCATCGCATCCGATTCCCAGGAGCAGGCGGAAGCCATGCGGGAGGCCTTTGCCCAAGCTTTTGCGGGCTACGATGTCCGCATTGCGCAGGGCGGTGCAGATGAGGCAAGGCAGAAGATCTCTGAAGGAGAGGCGGAATGTGCGTTTATCATAACCGGGCCGACCTCCTACACCTATTATGTGCAAAACCTTGGGCTTTACGATGAGAAAACCGCCGTTGCGGATGAAATTCTGAAGAATGCTTATCGCGTGGGCGCCATGGTGGAGAGCGGCATTGCGCCGGGGCAGGCCGGGCAGATTCTCTCCACACAGGTTACGCATGAGATAGAGAGCCTGGGCAAAGACCAGATGCAGAACTATTTCTACACCTATATCATGGTTTTTGCGCTCTATATGGTGATCATGCTCTATGGGCAGATGGTCGCGACGAACGTCGCTTCGGAAAAGAGCTCTCGGGCGATGGAAATGCTCATCACCAGCGCAAAGCCCACGGCCATGATGTTTGGCAAGGTGATCGCATCCTGCACGGCCGGGTTCATTCAGCTGCTCTGTGTTTTTGGAGCGGCGCTGGTGTGCTTTCACATCAATCAGGCGCAGTGGGCGGATAACCCGATCGTCTGCTCTATCTTCAATATGCCGCCCGAGCTTTTGGGATATATGCTGGTGTTTTTCCTGCTGGGCTTCTTCATCTATGCGTTTTTATACGGTGCCATTGGCTCGACGGCCTCCAAGCTGGAGGATACGAACACGTCCGTCATGCCCATCACGATGCTCTTTATCATCGCGTTTCTGGTGGTGATGTTCTCCATGTCCAGCGGGAATGTCGATAATATCTGGATGAAGCTCTGCTCCTATATCCCGCTGACTTCGCCAATGGCCATGTTTGCCCGCATCGCCATGAGCACAGTCCCGGCATATGAGATTGCGATTTCGATTGCGCTGCTCATCGCCTCGGTTGTGGGTATCGGCGTTTTGGCCGCCAAGATCTACCGCGTGGGCGTTTTGCTTTATGGAACGCCGCCAAAGCTCGGTTCAATTTTAAAATCTATTTGGAAAGCATAAAAATGGCAAAAGAAAAGCCGACGATACTCATCGCCGGCTTTTTTGATTCCAATTATTTATGCACATTTTCCCGATGCCAAGCTTTGATTTCCTGCGCCAAAGAGGGGTTTTCAAAAAGCTCCAGGGCGGCAGAGGCAAAACTTTTGATGACGGCATGCAGTTTTTCGTAAGCAGGCGCGGCATCCACATGCGGTAAAATGCCGGCCTCGTGGATATGCGCGGGCGGCGTGGTCGGGAAGGCGACTTCAAAATACTGCGTGGGGCAGATATAGCTGACGTTGCCGAGATCCGTGCTTCCGCAGACGGGGCTGCTGCCATCCGCTATGATGTGATCAAACCCAAATTCTTCCAAATGGCCTTTTGTTAGCTGCACCAGCGCGGGCACAGGGACATAGTTGTCGAAATGATTTTCAAAGAAATGATAGGAAAGCTCTGCGCCTGTCATCAGGGCAGCTCCCTTGGCAATATTGATGATTTTTTGGGTGAGCACCTGCAAATCCGCCCTCTGGGGGCAGCGCGTTGTGATCTGGCAGGCGGCATGCTCGGGGATGATATTGGTAACCCGGCCGCCATCGATGATGATGCCATGCACGCGATAATCCGGGTGCAGCTGCTGGCGCAGTGCACCGATGCCGGCAAACATGAGCTGAACCGCATCCAGCGCGTTGATGCCTTCAAAAGGAGAGGCGGCGGCATGGCTGGCTTTGCCTTTGAAGTGGAACTCGATGGAATCCAGCGCTTGAATATTGGCGGTCAGATCATTGCGATCGCCAAGGTGCGCTTGAAACGCTGCGTCAAGATCCGAAAAAGCGCCTGCTGCGGCGAGATCCACTTTGGAGCCGACGGTCTCTTCGGCGGGCGTGCCGATCAGGATAATTTTGCCCGCAAAGCCCAGCTGTTTCTGAAGCCTCGAAAGCAGGATGGCGGCTCCGGCAGTCGTAGCGGCAATCCAGTTATGCCCGCAGGCATGGGCAGGCTGATCGCCGTTTTCCCCATAACCCGGAAGCGCGTCATACTCTGCCAAAAAGGCGATACTTGGTCCGGCTCCCTGGCCGAATTCGGCGCGGAAGGCTGTGGGAAGAGCGCAATAGGGCATCTGAACGGCAAAGCCGTGGCTGCGCATCAGCTCGGCCAGATACTGGGAGGAGCGGTATTCCGCGAGCCCCAGCTCGGGCATGGAAAAAATGGTATGGCTGATCTCTTCAAAAAGAGGAGCGAGGTCAGCCGCCTGCGATAAAATCATGTCGTGATGTGAATGGGGCATGATAGTTCCTTTCTTTCTAAAAATTAGGCGGGGTTATGCCGGCCGAAAAACGAAATGCCGGGAACTTCCTGGGGAAGCGGCCGCCAATGCTTCAGTATGACAGTGGCCGAGAGCAGAATACAGCCCAATGCGACAGAGCCATGCTGATTCACCAGAAGGCTATAAATCACCAGAACGAGAAAGGCCGCGATGGTCCGCAGGCGATTGGGCGTGATCACCACAACGAGGGAAAAGAAAATAAACGCGACGGCCAGCACGCCAACAGAAAGATCGGCCGGAAGCAGAGCTGCCAGCACGCCAAACGCGGGCGCAATCGCTTTGCCACCATGCCCTCCTAAAAAAGGAGAAAACGCATGGCCTAAAACCGGCGCAACCATGACCAGGGCAAAAAGCGGATGATCCATGCCGCAAAACCGACGCACTAGATAGACGGGCAAAGCGGCCTTGAGCAGATCGCCCAGCAGGCAGAGCAGCCCCAAAGCGACGCCGCCGTATTTGACGGCATTGGCCGTGCCGGGGTTTCCGTCGTCGCTGAGTTTGCGAATATCGATTCCCTTAAAATGCCGGGGAAGAATCAGGGCAAACATGATGCTGCCCAGGAAAAAGCCCATGATGGCAAAAGCAAAATAAAGAGAGAAATTGCCAGGCATGCTATTGCGCCTCCTTTAAGATAAAATCGCAGATGGCATCTGCAGCAAAGCGGTGGATCTCTTTGTCCTGGGCGGCCTGCATGCGCTCCAGCGCCGCCTGATCGCTGCAAAGCGCATAGGCTCGCCGTGCCAGCTCCTGCATATCCTCCCCGGTAATGGAAAGGCCATGCGAGGCGAAGAACTCGGCGTTGCAGTTTTCGCATCCGGGGATGGGCGCCGTGTGCACAAGCGGAATGCGCTTGGCGGCGGCTTCCGTGCTGGTCAGCCCGCCGGGTTTGGTAAAGAGCAGGTCGCAGGCATCCATATACTCATCCACGCGATTGGTGTAATCTAAAATCTGTGCGTTTGTCCCGTAGAATTTTTCCCGCAGAGCGCTTTTGAGAGATTCATTGTTGCCGCCCAGCACGACGATATGCTCCTGCGCCCCGCAAAGAGAAAGCAGCTGGGAGAGCAGCAAATCAATATTCCCATAGCCCATGCTGCCCGTCATGATGAGGAAAATCCTGCCTTCTTCGGGCAGCCCCAGCCGCCTGCGCGCCTCGGCCTTATCCTGGCGAATAGTAAACCGCCGGGCGACAGGAATGCCGGAAACGATGAGCTTTTCTTCCGGAATGCCCTTTTGGATGAACTCGGCTTTCAAATCCTCGTGCGGGATGAAAAAGTAGTCCGGCTCAGTCTCCTCCCAGAAGGGAATGCAGGTGTAATCCGTCGCGATGGCATAGGTTTTGGCGGCCAGTCCGTAATTTTTGCGGATGGCAGTAATCGTCTCGGCGGGGAACAGGTGCGGCATGAGAACCGCATCAAAGCCGTTTTTCTCGATATAGGCGGAAAGCCGCCGCGCCGCAGATTTGTTGGCGTAGTAGATGACGGATTTGAATTTATTCGTGCTGATGAATTTGCCCGCCCGATAGGCCAGGCCAAAGAGCGCGGGCGCCTTGGTTGTGATATTGACGTATGTATCGCAGACGACTTTGGATTTTTTCTTTCCGGAGAACAGCAAAATATCGCGCATGCGCGTCTCGACATTGCGTTCGCGCAGCGCCTCCAAAACGGCCTTGCCGGCGGTATTGTGCCCGCCGCCTGTATTGGTCGATAAAATGAGTGCTTTCATGCTAAATTCTCCCTATGCGCCCGGATAGCTTTTCCTTATTCTATTGCAATATCCAGGGGTTTGTCAAATTTCGACGCAAAAAAGAGCGCGCAGATAATTGCGCTTTGGCCGCCCCTTTGCTATAATAAATCTATTATCCAGATGTAAATTGATATAACAGGAAAAAAGCGTTTTCCGCGGTGCATGAAAAGTGGCAATGAGGGGGCTGCTGCGCGCGAGGGAAAACGGCTTTGAGGTTTGAAAAGGAGAGGCTTATGGTACTCACAATGACGCTTAGCCCGTGGGTGGAGTGCAGAGTTTGGCTGCCCGAGCTCCAATATGGGAAGGATAACCTGGTTTCTAAGATGAGAGAGGGCGTTTCGGGCAGAGGGATTCGCATGGGCACGGCGCTCAGAGAGCTGGGGGATGAGGTGCTCTGCATGGGGTTTTGCTCGGCAGAGGGAGAGAGAATCATCTCGCAGGTTCTGGCAGATGCGGG
>JAHZHM010000020.1:3285-6085 GCA_019420265.1 Clostridiales bacterium | reverse complement strand
GCCGACACTTTCTCCGCTCTGCTTTTCCACCATCGCCCAAAGCCCAAAGCCATGTTCCCGATAGCGCCGCCATTGCCGCTCCATCCATTCCTGCACATCCGCATCCGAAAAGTCATGCTCATAGGCATACATCACCTGCGGATCTTGCAGCATCTCGGCCAAATCCGCAAAATCCTCCTGCTGCCATGCGCGCAAAAACAGACGCTCTGTCTGCAAAACCATCGCCCTGCCCCCTTCCTTGGAGTTTTATTATACGATGCGCCTGGGCAAATCTCAATCCATGCTTTGCAAACATCCTGAAAACATTTGGAAAAAATTCCTTGCTCTCCTCATAGAACTATTTTCAGACGCAAAAAAGAGCTCTGCACCGCAATGCAAAGCTCTTGTTATTCTCTGGCCCTCAGGAAGCCAAATTCATGCGCATCCCAGCTATTTTACCGCCTCTGCACCCTTCTGAATTGCCTGCTCATTGAGCGGGATCAAATGCGCTTTGCGCTCGCCAAAGGAAGCGGCCAGGCACTCAATGGCAGTCTTGGGGCTGACGATGCCCGTCTTTTCCAGCATGGCCCCCAGCATGACGATATTCGCCACGCGGCCATTGCCCAGCTCGTCGGCAATTTCGCTGGCCGGCACGCGGTAAACCTCGATATCCGTGCGGGTCGGCTCATCTTTGACCAGAGAGCTGTTGATAAACAGCTTGCCGCCAGGGGCGACGTTTTTCTCATATTTCTCTAAAGAGGGCCGGTTCATGACGATAACGCTATCTGCCTCCACGACGACCGGGCTGCCCACCTCTTCATCCGAGACGACAACACAGCAGTTCGCCGTGCCGCCGCGCATTTCCGGGCCATAGGAAGGGAGCCAGGAGATATTTTTTCCCTCTGTCATGCCTGCATAGGCCACAAGCTGGCCCAGCAGCAGCACACCCTGGCCGCCAAAGCCAGCGCTGATGATCTGATGCGTCATACTACTCTACCTCCTTTTTGACCCCGAGCGGATAATATGGAATCATATTTTCCACCAGCCATTTCTGCGCCGCGACAGGCGTCATGCCCCAGTTGGTCGGGCAGGTGGAGAGGACTTCAACCAGAGCGAAGCCTTTGCCCTCGATCTGGCACTGAAACGCCTTCTTGATGGCCTTCTTCGCCTTGACGATGTTCGGAACATCGTGCAGGGAAACGCGCTCGATATATGCCGCGCCGTTGATGGTCGCCAGCATCTCACTCATGCGCAGCGGCTCGCCGCAGTGCTCCTTCTGGCGGCCATAGGGCGAGGTTGTCGTAACCTGGCCAACCAGCGTCGTGGGGGCCATCTGGCCGCCCGTCATGCCGTAAATGGCGTTGTTGATAAAGATCGTAGTGATCTTCTCGCCGCGGCCTGCCGCGCTGATGATCTCTGCCGCGCCAATGGAAGCCAAATCGCCGTCGCCCTGATAGGTGAAGACCAGCTTATCCGGGTGTACGCGCTTGATGCCCGTGGCCACGGCCGGAGCACGGCCATGCGCCGCTTCCATCATATCGCAGTTGAAATAGTTATATGCGTAAACCGAGCATCCCACCGGGGCAACGCCAATGGCCTGCGCCTCCATCCCCAGCTCCTCGATGCATTCCGCAACCAGCCGGTGCACAATGCCGTGCGTGCAGCCCGGGCAGTAGTGCAGCGGGGCGTCCGTCAGCATTTTCGTCTTTTCAAATACCGTCGCCATTACTTGCTCGCCTCCTTGACTTTCAAAAGCTCTTCCAGCATTTCAGCAGGCGTGGGGACAAAGCCGCCCAGCGTCCCGTGGAAATAGACCGGTTTCTTGCCCGCAACAGCCAGGCGGACATCCTCCACCATCTGGCCCATGCTCATCTCGAAGCCCAAAAATGCCTTGACTTTTTCTGCCGCCTTTGCGTAAGCATCCGAAGGGAAGGGCCAAACCGTCTTGGGGCGAATCAGGCCAACCTTGATGCCCATATCCCGCGCTTTCCCGATCATGCTCTTGGCGATGCGGGCCGTGGTGCCGTAAGCGGCGATGCAGTATTCCGCATCTTCCATTCTGTATTCTTCGACTTGCGTCTCGTTTTTCGCGATCTCGGCATAGCGCTCTGCCAGGCGCTCCTGCACGGTTTTCATCACTTCCGGCTCGATATAGAGGGAGTTGATGATCGCCCGATCTCTGCTCTTGCCGTCCCAGCCCGTCGCCGCCCAGGTCTTCTCCGGGAGCTTGCGGCCTGTTCTCTGCTTAAATTCCACAGGCTCCATCATCTGGCCGATCATGCCATCGCCCAGAATCATGACGGGAATGCGGTATTGATCCGCAATATCAAATCCATCCATCACCATATCTGCCGCTTCCTGAACGGAGGAAGGCGCCAGAACGACCATGCGGTAATCCCCGTGGCCGCCGCCCTTGGTCGCCTGGAAATAATCGCCCTGGGAAGCCTGAATGCCGCCAAGGCCCGGGCCAGAGCGCACGATATTGACGATCACGCAGGGCAGCTCGGCGCACGCGATATAGCTGATGCCCTCCTGCTTGAGGCTGACACCCGGGCTGGAGGAGGCCGTCATGGCTCTCGCGCCGGCGCCTGCCGCGCCATAGACCATATTGATCGCCGCAATTTCGCTTTCCGCCTGCAAAAAGCACCCGCCAACCTGCGGCATGCGCTTGCTCATATATTCGGGGATCTGCGTCGAAGGCGTGATGGGATACCCGAAAAAGTGCCGGCAACCGGCGGCAATCGCCGCCTCTGCGATGGCTTCATTGCCTTTCATGAGTTTTTTTGCCATAGTTTATAAACCTTTCCGCGGTCTGTCGCCC
>JAHZHM010000020.1:0-3275 GCA_019420265.1 Clostridiales bacterium | reverse complement strand
CGTGAATACGCAGTCCGGGCACATGCGCGCGCAGGAAGCACAGCCAATACATGCCGCCTCGTCTGTCAGCGTAATGGGATGATACCCCTTCATATTGATTTTTTCCTTATGCAGAGCCAAAATCTTCTTAGGGCATACTTCTATGCACAGGCCGCAGCCTTTGCAGATATCTTCCCGGATGGTCAGCTTTGCCATATCCTTACCCCCTTGCCAAAATAAAAATGGATTATTTTAAAGCATAGCACGTTTCGCCAAAATATACAATTCTTTTTCCAGTTCGTCCAAAAGCAATTTTTGTTAAAGCCGCCCTACTGTTCGTTCTCATCCAGCCAGGCCGGGCGCATATGCAGATGCAGCGGCAAAACCTCTCCTTCCAGCTGCACCGCTCCTGCCAGCTCTTCCAAAACCGCCGTACACTTTTTGGGCAGCCCAGTCTGCGCGCAAAGCTCCGCCACAAGCTCCTCTCCCCGCCCAATGATCGATAAATCCGTCTGCCGGGCAAGATTGGTGTTGTTGATAAACGCCGATACGCTAAGCCGGCTGTTGCGCTCAATTTGCCGCATCATCTCCAGCACGGCCTCCGGCGTCTCCTGAAGCGGCCGCGCACCGTTTACCACATATAAAAACTCTGTCTGCGCCATGTTTTGCCGGAATTTATCCTGCAAAATACCCAGGGCAGATGCGCCCACCGGATCGCCGCCAACATCGAAAATCACCGCATCCAGCGGGAGATCGAAGGCCGAATAGATCGCCGCCGGCAGGGAGGGGATGTCCACCGTCGTATTGGCAAAATTGGGTTTGACCACCAAAATGCCCAGGCTCTTCAAATACTCCTCATGCTCGGAGGATCGGAAAAATGGATTGACGATATCCAGATCCACCAGCATAGTGCGCTTGCCCTCCTTGGCCGCCCGCACCGCCAGGTTCAGGGAAATCTCCGTCTTCCCGCTGCCATAATTTCCTGCCAACACCGTATATTTCGCAAACTGCATCCTATTCCCGCCTTTCCTGTGCTTTTTCAGCATTCTGCCCGCTATGCTCCCTCTTATCTCCGCATCCGCCGCATCCCTGGCAACTGCCGCACTTGCCGCAGTTTTCGCTCTGGCAGCCGCCGCAGGAAAATTCGGCATAGGTAATCGCATTTTCCGGGCAAATCAGCCTGCAGATCTCACACTCTTCCATACATTTTCCCGGCGCGTGGAGCAGCCCTTCCTGCCCCATGCGCAACGCTCCAAAAGGGCATCTGCGCGCACACTCGCCGCAGCGCGTGCACTTTTGCAAATCGACCACAACTCGCTTCATGGGCGGAATCTCCGAATCATCGCCTCTGCCGCTTTCAGGCCATCCACCGCCGAAGACATGATGCCCCCGGCATAGCCCGCGCCCTCTCCGGCCGGATAGAGCCCATCCGGGTTCGCGCAGAAATTCTCTCCGCGCAAAATGCGCACCGGGCAGGAGGTCCTGGTTTCCGCACCCAACAGCAATCCCTCCTGCAAAAATCCCGGGATTTTTCGCTCAAACTGCTGCGCTGCCCCGGCCAGGGCATCTGCCAAAAAACCGGGCAGAAAATCCCGGATCTCCCCGCTCTTGATATATGGCCGATAGGAGCTCACAATGGCCCCCGTATTGCTGCTGGGCATTCCCCGCACAAAATCCGCATATCGCTGGGCAACCGCCCCATAGCCCCCTGCCGCCCGATAGGCCGCCTGCTCGATTTGCCGTTGCAGCTGCACGCCGCCCAGCGGCCCGGCCGGCATATCCTCCGGAAAAACCGAGACAACCAGCGCGCTGTTGGCATTTTGCAAATCTCTTGCATAATAGCTCATGCCGTTGACCGCCGTGCCGCCAGGCTCTGTGGCCGAGCAAACCACTTCGCCGCCCGGGCACATGCAAAAGCTATAAACGCCCCGGCCTCCATGCTGCGCCGTCAGCTTATAAGTCGCCGCGCCCAGCTCTGGATGCCCTGCATATGCTCCATACTGCCGCTCATCGATGAATTGCTGCCTGTGCTCTGCCCGCACGCCCATGGCAAACGCTTTGGGCTGCAGAGCAACCCCCTTTTCTAAAAGCAGCTCAAAAGTATCCCTGGCGCTATGGCCGATGGCCAGAATTGCCGCTCCCGTCTCAACTTTTATTTTCGCGCCGTTTTTCTCATAGTAAACCGCGGAAAGCGCGCCATTTTTCTGCTCAAAATCGCAAAACCGCGCGCCATACTCAAATTCGCCGCCCAAAGACAAAATCTCTTCCCGCAAACCCACAACTGCGCTTCGGATATGCTCTGTGCCCAGATGCGGCAGCGCCTCATAGCGAATCTGCTCGGGCGCACCGTGGCGCACAAACGCGCTCAGCACATTGCGCACTCTGCGATCTTTGATGCGCGTCGTCAGCTTGCCATCCGAGAAAGTGCCTGCGCCGCCCTCGCCAAAGCATATGTTACTCTCCGGGTTGAGCTCTCCCCTTTCCCGCAAAGCCAGCACATCCGCCTCCCGCTGTGCCATCTTTGCGCCCCGCTCCAGCACCAGCGGCCGAAAGCCATGCTGCGCCAGAAGAAGCGCCGCAAATAGTCCGCAGGGCCCTGCGCCTATCACAACAGCTCTGCCAGCCAGGCGCTCTTCCCCGGCTTCCAGCGGCACAGCCTGTTCGGGCAGATAGGCCTTCATCCCCTTTTGCTCCAGCTTTTCGCCCACCTTTTGGGGCAGGCGCACCAGCAGGCTATATTTAAAGCATAGATCCCGCCGGCTCCTGGCGTCTATGGATTTGCGCACAATCTCGCACTCCAAAATCTGGCCGGGGGCAATGCCCAACTTTTTCGCTGCTAAAAGGGGCAGCGTATCCTCGCCTTGCCCAATTGGGCGGGAAATCTCGTGTAATAAAAACTGCATTGATGTGTTTCCTTTCGGCCCTCACCATGAGCCGCAAATTCACAAAAGGCGCGCCGAGCTTTTTAGGGCCATTTTCTGGCTCTGTTCCGGCCCAGCCGGAAGCCCAAACGCGCCTTTTCTTTTCTCTTTGCCTACCTGCGCCGGATGGTTTTCGTAATACTTACCACGACCACCGAGACGCCCGAAGCATCCACGCCGGCGATCTCCTCCGCCCGGACGGGCAGAACATAGCTTCCCTCCGAAAGCCCCGTGAGATCGACATACAGAACGACGTTTTTGCGCGTCAGCCCGCGCACAGCCGAAAGCCCGCCCGAAACCGTGACATCCGCGCTTCTGGTTTGCAGCGTCGCCCGCAACCCCGAGCCCAAATTGACCGCATTAATTTCGACGCCC
>JAHZHM010000002.1:284-12039 GCA_019420265.1 Clostridiales bacterium | reverse complement strand
TCCATCTCGCTCTCTATCCTGAGTAAATCGGAATTCAACCGATGGAATATTGCAGGCAGGCGCCGAAAACTCGCCGTAGTATGTCTTTCCATTCGCAATGCGATAGGCCCGCACTTTATAATAGCGGACGACGCCTTCCGTCTCATTGCGGACATAGTTCTCCCAATCCGGAGTCTCATTTTTTGCCGCCAGCGTGTATGTTCCATTTTCGCTCAGCGAAGTATAAACTTCATAGCCCGCCGCGCCGCTGATGTGCTCCCAGTTGAACACATGCTGGAATTTGCCATCCCGCACTCTGGTCTGCACAAACCGCACGTTCGGCGCCGGCATCGCCTCGCCCACTACCGTAACCGAAGTGAGATCCATGCGGTTGCCGCTGCTGGTATAGACGCGAATGGTCGCCGTTCCTTTGCCCACCGCCGTTACCGTGCCCGTATCGCTGACCGTAACAACCTTGGGGTTCGTGGATTCAAAGTAGACCTTTTCCGAAGTTCCCGTGGTGTAGCTCAGCGCATAGGTATCCCCGATATAGAGATCGCGCTCGGAATCCGGCTGGCAGTAGTTGCTGTAGATATAGCCCTCATACGTCTGCCCATTCTTGCTGAAACGGACCTTTACCCAGTAGGGATACGTCTGAAAACTGGAAGTATATTCCAGGTCGTTGCGGTATCCGCCCAAAATCTGGAGTTTATCGCTGGGCGCGAGCGTTACTCCCAGCGAACCATAGGAGGTTGCCGGGCCTTTGCGCACGTTGACGCCCGAAGCGTTTACTGTGCCCGTATGCTTGGCCGTCGTGATGGTAACGCCAGTTTCCAGATTCGGCATGTTGTTGTAGACCGGAATCAGGAAGGATTTGGTGGAGGCCAGCTGCCCCGCGCCTTTGTAGGCGGTGTAGGTATTGTATGCCTCGGCGGCCGCCCCGGCGACGTTGGTCATATACTGGTGCGTATAATGAGAATAAGCCGCACCGGGTTTGACATTGAAGCGCTGGAAATAGACGGTATCCTGCCCTTTGTTGACATAGCGCTCCGCGACGTTCTGTGCGCCGCCGGTGATCGCCCGCATGGGGTCCGTCCAGGGGCGGCTATAGGTAGTCAGGTTGGCCGAACCGCCCTTGGCGTAGAAAAGGCCGTTGGCGATATTGTTGTCCCCATCGTTTGCGCCGATATTGAAATAGTTATATAGCCCCTCATATCCCGGGTATTTTCCCGAAATGCTGCCGCTCGTGCCCGAGGTGCCTATCTCCTGCCGGATTTTAGAGACGATATAATACGGGCTCAGGCCGCTGGTATAGCCCGCCTCCAAAACAGCCTGCGAATAGCGCTTGTCCGTCTGAACCAGCGTGCCATCTGCCTTATAATAGGAAATATTTTTGTTGGCCATAAACGTGCCCGCCATAACGGATTCTACGCCGCTCTGGGTATGCACCGAGGCATTGAAGGAAAGCTGCTCAAACTGATAGATGCGCTGCTCGGTCAAAAAGTTGCGCGGATCGATGAAGTAGGCGTCTGCCTGCTTGGAAGCCTTTTGCCAGCCGGGATCGTAAGTGCCCGGCGTGGGATCTCTCAGCGTCTCGTTGGCAGATTGCTGAATCGTGCACCGATTGCTTTTGGATTCCTCCGCGATGACGGTGTTCCAATCCAAATTCGTTTTAACCGGAATAAACACCCAGTTCGGATATTTATTCTGCAGCGCCTGCAGCTTGCTCTGATAGCTGGCCGGGAACCCGGAAATATCCGAATACAGCATCATGCGGGGCCGCGGAATGATGATCTCCGGCACATGCTCAAAGATGATCTCCTCGCTGGGCGAAGGAGACGGCTCTTCCAGGCCCTCCGAAGCAGAGGGCGCAGGCTCGCTCTCCTCCGGCTCCGCGCTGGAATCCGGCGAAGCGGAAGGCTCCTCCGGCTGTGGCTCCGCGCTCGGCTCGGCAGAGGGCTGCGCATCCTCAGATGCTTCTGGCTGCGGTTCCGGCTCAGTGCTGGGCACAGCGCTCGCATCGCCGGCCGCATCTCCTGCCTGCAAATCCTGCGCATAGGCAAATGGCAAGCTTGCAAAAATCGTGCTTAAAAATAAAAAGACAAAAAGCACTGCCGCAGTCGTTTTTTTCAAAAGATTTCTATGCTTTGTCCTCATTTTTCCCCCTAAATAGACTCATTCTTTTGTTTATTATAGCGTAACGTCTCTTTCTTGTAAAATCCATTTCCTTTCTGAACTGCCATTTTCAGAAAAATTAACAATTTCCCATTCACGGCGCAATGAGCTCGAAAATGCCCAGCAGCACCATGATGATTGCCGCGGCCCTATCCAGCCAATCTCCAGAGAAACGCGCGTTGGTATACCGCCCAACCCAGCATCCTGCGCCCACAGCCAAAAAACTGCACGCGCCAACGGATGCCGCCATCTGCCAGGGATATGCCCCCGCCATTCCCGCGCCAAAAGAAGCCGGGATGCAGTTGAGCGCCAAGGTTACAGCCAAAATCAGCGCCCTTCCCAGGCCCAGCCGCGGGCCATCTTCGCTTTTCTTCGGCTGTTTTTTCTCTTCCTTCGGCGCTTTTTGATAAAAAAACGGCCAGAGCCCCAGCAATACCAGCAGCCCGCCGCCCAAATATTTGAGCCACGGCCCAAGCCCCGCGCAAACCGCCGCCAGCGCGCATCCAAAATAGCTGGCCAGCGCAGAGCTGGCAGCGATCACGAAGTTCGATAAAAATGGAAGCTTCTTTCCTTCCAGCCCAATGCTAAGGCCAATGGCCAGGTTATCCAGATTCGTCGCAATTCCGAGCAGAATTGCGGAAAATAATTGCTGCATTTTCCATCCCTCCCCGGTATCATATGCCAGGGGCCGAAGATGGGTTCTGCCCGGCGGCAGGCAAATAGATTGGCGATTTTTGCCAATTTTTTCTAATTTCTGCCGAAGTATGCTATAATAAAAAGAAATGATGATCTGGGAGCAAGGTGTGTGCATTGAGAGGTTACAAGAGCGCACATTAAAAGCATATCAGGAGCACTACGACGATTTGCTTCGGTTTGCACTTACTATTTTAAAGGATGAATATGCGGCACAAGAAATTGTACAGGATCTTTGCGTCAAAATTCTGGAGAGGGACGATCTCTTCTCCAAAGTTTCCGAGGATCGCATTCGCCCTTATTTCCTTCGGGTGATTTATCGCTCCAGCCTCAATCGCATCAAAGCAGAGAAGCCGACCGTCGCGATGCCGGAAGATATGGAAAATCTTCTGCCCTATGAAGATCCCAATCTGCTGGATGTCGGCCTGCGCGAGCTTTACGATCAGCTCACGGAAAATTGGCCAGAGGATGTTAGAAAAGCGTTTATTTTGCATGTCGTCGCCAAGGTTCCCTTAAAGGAAATCGCCATTTCCATGGGCATCAAGCCCAATACGCTCAACCAGCGAATTAAGCGCTGGCGCAAGAAGTTGGATACCTCCCTTCTCCTCTTTTTATTGGCACTCACATTTTGGGAATAGAGTGTCATTTTCTCTCGCAGTTTCTTGTCTATTCATTGAGTGCATTTTGCACTCAAAAATGGTATCATGCGTTTGGCAACAATGAAAAAGGAGGCAGCCTATGGGAGACCGAAAAGAACTAGAAAAATTTGTATACGAGCACACAGCGTTATTCTTTGCGGAAGAGGATGCCCCTTTTATCCGAAGTGCCGCGGAGGCACAGCGGATCATCGATTCCGGCAAATGCGCCAGCTTTGCGACAACGCTTCGGCGCGCAATGTTTCTGGCGGATATGACGGATGAAACCAAAGCCATGGCACAGCGCCTTTTGCGGAAGGCCGAGCGCAGAGAGCGGAGGCATTCTCCCAAGGCTGTGCTGCGCAGGAAGGCGATCATTGCCAGCATCGTCGCCGCGCTGATTTCCTTCTTTACCTTGGCCCCCCAGGGCCGGGCCATTGCAAAAGCTGTGATCGATTGGGCGATTACCTTCTTTGACGATGGCGTTATCGTCGTTGAAAACCAGGAAAACAAAGATCCTTCCATCGTTTCTTTCAGTGCTGGAATCGGCGGCACGCCGCCTCCCATCGAATCTGGTGTGGATGTGAATACTGAGAGTGATGTCGAGCAGTATGAATACGATTCCATCGAGGAATTCATGCAAGTTTGGGGCAATAACCCGCTGATTCTGGATAACCCGGAGGCAAAGCTGAAATCGCTTCGCTACAATAAACATGATGAAATTGGAATTTCTTCTTTGGTCTCTATCTACGATTATCAAGGCCATGAGTTCTTCCTACTTCAGGATTGGAGTGATACGGGTTATCCTACCGCATATTTCCCTGGCGAAAACGAAATTTTCTATAAGGATTATCAGGACAAGCAGATCATGTGCTTTATTGATACGCGAGATGATACGGCCAATGGCTTATTACTGCTGGATGACTCTCAAATCATGATTAGTTCGGAAAATCTTCCGGAGCTCTGGGCGCTCTTCGATCAGATGCGGCCCTACCACTCTTAATCGACACAACAACATAAAAAGAGCAGGGAATTTCCCTGCTCTTTTTATGTTCTGATATCCCTTATATCTTTTAAGAGGTAAACGCGTATTGCTTTTGCACAAACCACAGCAAGCTGGCAAATGGGCTCGTTTTCTGCCAAAAACCATTCCCCTTTTCTCTGTACATTTTGTTCTATCAGAGAAAGGCAGCAGTCGGGGGATTGCAACCTATCAGCCCATCGCTTCTCTCCTGTCCTTTTTTGTGCGCAGGGTGCAGGAGAAAAGGATTTTATTCTGGGGCATCTATCGAAGCGAAATCCTTTTGCATTCCTGCACAATATGCCGTCTAAAAACCTCCAACCTCTCTGCGCCGTTATATCCAAAGTATATTCTATCGGGTCGCAAACCCGCCCTTACACGCCATTTTAAAGCCGCAATATCCAGGCACTCCAAGCTTCAAAAAGCCAGGCCATTTCCCTTTGGCCCGGCTTTTTCTTTGCAGCCCCGTTTTTCGCACCAAATAAAAGAACGCAGAACAAATGCTCTGCGTTCAGTCCCCTCCCATAAGGGCTGCTATACCGTGGGAAGGGTTCAATCAAAAAAGATTGATTGGAAAGGCTAAGTTAGATGACGCGCGTTGTGCTCGTCTGGTTCGTGCCACTAGAATTGGTCGCATATCCTCTGACCGTATAAGTGCCCGAAGAAAGGCTTCTGGTGCTAGTTCTTGCCGTCACATCATCCGTGCCACTATTCGAAGCTTGGCCAATCTGCGAACCATCCTTATAGAGATAGACACTGACCGAAATGCTCCCAGTTCCTTTTCCTCTTGCCCAAGCATAGTAGTTGCTGCCGGAGGTATTCGTCAAACCACAGGTAACGCCTGCCAGCACTCTCGGCTCGATGACATTTCCATCCTCATCCACCGTGAAGCTATATTCGAACACGGGCTCGGCGGGTGCCGCGGAGACCGTCCCCATCGTCATCACCATCAGGCAGATAACACAGAGTAGCAACGCAAAAAACTTTCTTTGCACTTTACTTTTCCTCCAAAATAATTCTTACGGGGTCATCTCCCGTATATTAAGACAATTTAGCGAAAAGAAAAGTGACACTTACATTGGAAAAAATGTAAAATTTTTCCATATATTTTTCCGTGCTCTGTATTGCCCCAAAAAACCTGACGCGGCAAACGGCAGTCTTCCGCCCAAAAACGTGCCTGAATCCTGGGCTATGCCTCGCTTGCCTCCTCTTCGGCCGGCTCGAAATACTCATCCGGTTCGGAAAGTGAGTTCACCAATAGATTTACCTGATCCAGGAATTGCTTTCTCTGGGGCAAAGTGAGCTTGCTGACCGCCATAGCCAGCAGCATAATCGCGCGGGTAATCTGCACTTTTTCCTCCTCCATGGAGTTTTTGAGCAACGCCAGCGGCGGAACATCCAGCCCCTTGGCGATGAGCTCCAGGGTGCGCAGGGTTGGGTTTGCATTGCCGCGCTCAATCTCCCGGTATCCAGAGACGCTGATATCGATTCGCTCCGCAGCTTCCAGCTGCGTGATGCCCAGCGTTTTGCGCAAAACCTTCAAATTCTCTCCGATCAGTTTGCATGAATTTTTTTCTGCCATTTTATCTTGCCTCTTTCTTTTCCTCAGGTTGGGGTATTTCGCCCGGGCCAAATGCAGCGTCTTCCCGGCCTTTTTGCATAAAAAAATACCCTCTATCATATAAGAGGGGTTTAGAAGATGAAAAGTGACACTTTTCGCGTGTTTTTTCCATTTTTCAGCCAACATAATGTATTTATCTTTTTGGGCACAGCGTTTTCAGATAATCCTCTGCCTGCTGGCGGGAATGAAAGATAAAAATCTCTCTGCCGTTTTTATACTGTTCCAGCAGCTCATAGATCTGCGGGAGCTGGTCCTTGGGAAAATCGATAATCCACTGCCTAAACTCTGCATCGAACTCCTGCTCCACCCAGGGCATATCCTCCCGCTTTTTGCCGATGCGTGCCGCCGCGCCGGCCAGGCAGAGCTCTAGTGGGTAGTCCAGCAGGAAAACGGTATCGCAGGCCCTCAGGCGCATTTCCAGCGTATGCGCATAGTTGCCATCGATGATCCAGCGCTTCTTTTGTATTATCTCCGCCAATTTTGCGGCAAACTGTTCCCGAGAGATATTGCTGCCATCGCTCTTATGCCAAATCATATCCAGATAGTATAGCGGCAGAGCTGTCTGGTCTCTCAATTTCCGGGCGAAAGTGCTTTTGCCGGCCCCGGGGCTTCCGATCACAATGACTTTTTCCATCCTTCCTCCTATGCAGAATAAAGAAAGCCGCTTTGCCCGGGCAAAGCGGCCAAAAGGTTTTTTAATCCAGCAGCGCCTCAAAGGTTTTTGCATAAACGGCCAGCGCATTTTCCCGCCATTTCTTGCAATAGCGATCCGCCTCTTCCTTGCTGGCCGCGAAAAAGCTGACCTCTAAAACCGTGATGTCGTTTTCCAGCAGCCGCAGGTTGACGCGATACTGCTCGTCCGAAATGCGCATATAATCCGTATAGAGCTGGGAATCCAGGCGGATATCCTCCCGGTGCTTTTTGCAGTACTGCTCGATTTTGGTGCGCTGGGAATAGAGCAGCTCTTTGCGGAAGAAATCCAGCGTCGTTTTGCCGATGTCCGAGATGGTATAGAACGTGCCGTTGACCGAATCGCTCTGCTCGGCCAGGTGATTTTCCACCAGATCGTGCAGGGCGGAATTGAGATCGAAGTAATCCATCAGGGCCAGCTCGCCGCAGGCCAAAATGAGCCGCATATCCGAAACCCGGCACTCGGCACATTCCAAAATATAGAGAATCAGCAGCTTATTCACTGCAATTTTGCTTTTTTGCGTTTCCATGATATGATTTTACCATAGATAGTTTTTGGGATCAACGGAGGGAAGAGCATGATGCTGGAGCAGATTCGCCAAAGACTGCGCTACGAAGGCGCAGACGCCGTGGGCGCGGCATATATCAAAAATTTTTTGCCGGAAAATTTGCAATCCCTGCCTTTTGGCATTTGCGTGGAAATGCGGCTTTCCCGGGCAATCGTCGCGCAAATCGCGCAGGACAAGGCGCCCAGCCACACTTATTTTCACAACTACCGCACGCTCAACGCCATGCTGGATCGCTGCACGTTTCTCGCCGTCTCTATGCTGCAAGAGGCGGGATACCAGGCCATCGCCGTGCCCGCCTCGCAGACGGTGGACAGAAGCCGCATTGCCGCTCTTATCTCGCATAAGCTGGTGGCGGCAGAGGCCGGGCTGGGCCGCATCGGCCGCCACGCGCTTTTTATCTCCAAAGATTTCGGCCCTGCCGTGCGCCTGGCGACGGTTCTGACGGACTGCCCCGTCTGCGAAGAGCGCTCGTTCCGGCAGGAAGATGCGGGCTGCGGGAGCTGCCATGCCTGCGTTTCGGCCTGCCCAGCCGGGGCCATTTCCGGGCGGGAATACGCGCCCGGGATGCCGCGGGAGGATTTTTTCGATGCTAAGTGCTGCAGTGAATATATGAAGAAAAGTTTCCAGATGATTGGCCGCGGGGCAGTTTGCGGCATCTGCATGTCGGTATGCCAAAAAATATGGGAGGAAAAATTTCAGAAAAACCTTGAAAAATAAAAAATCTCGTGTATAATAGATAATGCTACGCGGGATTATAGCTCAGTTGGTCAGAGCGCTACGTTGACATCGTAGAGGTCGTTGGTTCGAGCCCAATTAATCCCACCAAACCTGGGGTGCTGGTTATGTTCCATTTTTGACCCACACTTTGTAAAAGGGTTTTTGCGTCCGTCGGCTGGGAATGCAGGCCAGAATTTATTTTGGAAGCACAAAGGCTGCGGCAGATTACCCACCTGCCTATGGCGGGTTACAAAAAGGGGCAGACGACACCTCCGGGGGTCATTTTTCAAAATCAAATAAAGCCGAATTGTGTAACGGTAGCACCTACGACTCTGACTCGTATTGTCTAGGTTCGAATCCTAGTTCGGCTGCCAATAAAAAAACACCCATTGTGGGTGTTTTTTTATTGGCAGCGCCTTGCATCGCCTTATGCGGCAAGCACACATAGCTGGGCCTTCCAGGCGCTGCATCACGGAAGGGGCCTGCCAGCTTTTTCAGGTAGGCCGCCTGCCCCTTCCAAGCCTATCACAATGGGCCTCTCGATGGCAGAAGGTATTGCGCCGTCATCGCTCCCTGCCGCGAAAAAGCATAGCGGCACACTCGAAAAATGGTCGCCCGTTCTGCGCCCTTTTCCCCTTCGCTTGCCTATCCCTTTTTCACGGGTGCGTGCCTGAATCACATATTATCCCATTCAAGACACCATTGAAAGCGCAATTTCAATGGTGCTTTTTCTTTTCCTCTGTAGTTCGCGGGAGCTGAAATGTTCAAAACCATATGCACCACTCATACACAAAAGCTCAAAAGCCGCATAGGATAATACCAATGGCCAATATTCGCATAGAGGGAGAGTTTATATGAGACGATGTGTTCCGCTGGAGCCGGCTGCAGAGGCCGTCTGTAATCAAAGCGCCGTGCCCCCGCTGATCTTCCAGCTGCCGCCCGAGCAAGGCAGAGCATTGCTGGAAAAAATGCAAGATGCACCGGTATATCAGTATCCCGCAGACATCTCTTCGGCTGATATCCACACTGGAATCTGGGGCAAAGTGCCGGTATATTTTGTCGCCCCCGCGGGCGGAGAGATCCAAAATATTATATTCTATATTCACGGCGCCGGCTGGGTGTTCGGCAGTTTTCATACGCATGAAAAGCTCGTCCGTGAGCTTTCGGCAAGGACAAATTCGCTGGTCGTATTTCCGGAATACAGCCGCGCTCCAGAGGCAAAGTATCCGACGGCGATCGAGCAATGCTATTTTCTTCTTTCTCATCTCAAGGAAATTCTCCGAGATCGAGTTCCCGCAGCTAGCTGCCCCGCGCTCGTAGTCGCAGGCGATAGCGTGGGCGGAAATATGGCCATCGCCATGATTCTTATGTCGGCGATGCGCCATGGCCCAAACCCCGATCAGCTGCTCCTGTATTATCCGGTAACAAATGCCTGCTTCGATACACCCAGCTATCGCCAGTTCGCCGTGAATTACTACCTTTATCGGGATGGGATGAGATGGTTTTGGTGCCAGTATACCGCTTCCATGGCGGATCGAAACCAGATCACCGCCTCCCCTCTCCGGGCGGGCATGAATTGCCTGAAGCACTTTCCCCCGACTATGATCATAAATGGGCAGGCGGATGTGCTGCGCAGTGAGGGGGAAGCCTTTGGGGAAAAACTCCGGCGCGCCGGTGTGGATGTAACCGCCATGCGGATACAGGGAACCATTCACGATTTCGTGATGCTGAATGCGCTGGACCAGACCAACGCCTGCCGCACTGCTATGGACGCATCCACCGCGTGGATTTGCCGCAAAAAATAGGGAGCATTGGAATCTATCGACGGAGAAGGCAAAACTTCTTTCTTATAGAATAACGCAGAGTTTTAGCACGGCCGCGCCTTGCGCTTTTGCGGCACAAAAAAAGGAGCGAAGATTCGCTCCTTTTTTGTGTTTATATGCCCACGCGATCCAGCACTTCGCCGGCCAGATAGAACGAGCCGGCTACGACCAGCAGCGCTCCGCTCTCTTTCGCCTTGCGCCGCGCCAGTTCCAGCGCCGCGGATAAATCCGGTTGCGCCTGGCCGCCGGGGAACAGCGCCGCAAGGCTCTGCGCACTGCGCGCCCGAGGATCCTGCACCTGCGTCGCCACCACCTGCGCACCGCGCTTTTGCGCCATCCGGATTAGAACCGAGACATCCTTTTCCGCCATAGCCGCAGCCAGCAGCACCAGCTTTCTATCCGCAAACTGCGCATCCAGCGTCGCCCAGAGCTCCCGCAGCGCGCCTTCGTTATGCGCGCCGTCGACGAGCATATCCTGCTCCTTCAGATACTGCTGGCGCGCCAGAATCGCGGTATTCGCGATGCCCTGGCGCACATGCTCCGGCGTGATGAAGATGCCCACATGTGAGAGCGCCCGGGCAGCAATGGCTGCCGTCGCCGCGTTCAGGGGCTGCATTTTCCCTAACATCTTCGTCTCCAGGCCGGTGTATTCCTGGTAATCGAAAGTGCCGTCCTCATGCCAGAGGATCTCCTCCGGCTCCGAAAAGATGAGCCGGGCATTTTGCAGCTGACTGGTTACCTCGATAATTTTGCGCACACTCGGCTGCTGCGGCATGGAGACGACATAGCCCTGATAGCCAATGGTCGCGCACTTTTCCATGGTGATCTGCTCGATGGTATCGCCCAGCACTTCCATATGATCTAGATCAATGGTGGTGATGACCGTCTCATCCATTTTATAACGGCTGACCGGATCCAGCCGGCCGCCCAGCCCAGTCTCCAGCACGGCAATTTCCACGCCCTGCTCTTCAAAATACTGCATGCAGGCCTCTGTATAGCGCAAAAACACATGCTTTTCCGGCTCCTTGCCGCCCAGCAGGCGATCGAACTCCTGCTGGGAAATCTGCACGCCGTCGATGGCAATGCGCTCTTCTTTTTTCTGCACATGCGGGGAAGTATACAGCCCGGTCTTATATCCCGCCGCCGTTAGGATATTGGCGAGATAGGTGCAGACAGAGCCTTTTCCATTCGTCCCTACAACCTGAATTTTCCGCATTTTTCTTCCTCTCAGCCTATAGTGCTTTCAGCGATTCCAGGCGCGCGCTGACGCGCTCCAGCATCTCGGCATATTTTGCCAGTTTGTCCTTCTCTTCCTGGACGACCTTCTCCGGCGCCTTTGCCAAAAAGCCCTGGTTTTGCAGCTTGCCATTGCAGCGGGCAATCTCGCCCTCCAGGCTCTTCTGCTCCTTTTGCAGGCGCG
This sequence comes from Clostridiales bacterium, assembly GCA_019420265.1. Lineage (GTDB taxonomy): Bacteria > Bacillota > Clostridia > Christensenellales > Christensenellaceae > QANA01. The sequence goes on along the minus strand of JAHZHM010000002.1, from coordinate 696 downwards.
CCAGCTCTTTTTCCACATCGATGAGATCGCCCAGCGGCAGATAAACCTGCCCCAAGCCCACGATGGCCGCCGCGCAGTTCTCCGGCTCGCTGGCGCCTGCCGGAAGGATCTGAACCTCGCTGGCGTTCGCCAGCTTGAGCAGATAGTTTTCCGTCTGGCGGACGATCTCCGCCTGCGCCGTGCTGATGAGAATTTTCGCCTTCTTTGCCGGCGGCACATTCATCTCGGCCCGGGTATTGCGCACGCTGCGGACGACCTCCATAATCGCCAGCATGCTCTGCTCCTGCTCTGCAAATTCATACTGCTCCTGATACTTGGGCCAATCCGAGATCATGATGCTCTCGCCCGCCTCCAGCAGTTCGACATAGATCTCTTCTGTGATGAAGGGCATGAACGGGTGCAGCAGCTTGAG
>JAHZHM010000002.1:0-274 GCA_019420265.1 Clostridiales bacterium | reverse complement strand
TTCTTGGCCGCGGCATCCTCGCCATACAGCCGGCTCTTGCACATTTCGATATACCAGTCGCAGTATTCGCTCCAGATGAAATCATAGATCTTTGCCGTGGCCAGGCCCAGCTCGAATTTCTCCATGTTATCCGTCACATCGCGGATGACGCCGTTCAGCCGGGACAATATCCAGCGATCCGCAATATCCAGCTCCAGCGCGGAAAGGTCTTTCTCGCTCTCCTGCCCTTCCATATTCATGGCCACAAACCGGGAAGCGTTCCAGATCTTATTGG
>JAHZHM010000199.1 GCA_019420265.1 Clostridiales bacterium | reverse complement strand
GGCAGGGTTGTCACCCAGACATACGCCATGGGCCACCCGACTTCCGAGCTAACAGACCTGGGCCCTTCGGACGAGACGGGCACGCAGATTGAGTTTTTCCCAGACCCGGAGATTTTTGAATCCGTCGTCTTTGATTACGACCTGCTGCGTGCGCGCTTCCGGGAGATGGCCTTCCTCAACAAAGGCATCCGCATCACCTTGCGGGACGAGCGGGGCGAAAAGCCAGTGGAGCAGGTTTACGAATTCGAGGGCGGCATCAAGAGCTTCGTCGAATATCTCAACCGCAATAAAACCCTGCTGCTGGACGAGACCATCTATATGTCTGGCCAGAAGGGCATGGGGATTGTGGAAGTCGCCATGCAGTATAACGACAGCTTCAGCGAGAACGTGCACAGCTTTGCCAACAACATCAACACGCACGAGGGCGGCTCCCACGAGACGGGCTTCCGCAGCGCGCTGACCAAAGCCGTGAACGACTACGCCAGAAAATACAACCTCCTCAAAGAGAAGGACGAGAACCTCTCGGGCGAGGATATCCGGGAGGGGCTGGTGGCGGTCATTTCCGTCAAGCTGCCCGACCCGCAGTTCGAGGGGCAGACCAAAACCAAGCTGGGCAACAGCTATATGCGCACGCTGACGGACAACATCGTCTATAACGGGCTTTCGGAATACCTGGAGGAAAACCCCAAAAACGGCAAGCGCATTGTGGAAAAGTGCATCCTGGCCATGAACGCCAGAGAGGCCGCCCGCAAGGCCCGGGATATGACGCGCAAAAAGAGCGGCGTGTTTTCCATGCCCGCCAAGCTGGCCGACTGCACGAGCAAAGATGTCTCCGAGCGGGAGATTTTCATCGTCGAGGGCGATTCGGCCGGCGGCAGCGCCAAGAGCGGCCGCAACCGCAAAACCCAGGCCATTCTGCCGCTGCGGGGCAAGATTTTGAACGTGGAAAAGACGCGCTACGACAAGGCGCTGGGCAACGCGGAAATCCGCGCCATGATTACGGCGTTTGGCACGGGCATTGGCGAGGAGTTCGACATCTCCCGCCTGCGCTACGACAAAATCATCATCATGACGGATGCAGATGTGGACGGCAGCCATATCAGAACGCTTCTTTTGACTTTCCTCTACCGCTTCCTGCGGCCGATTATCGAGCAGGGGCATGTGTATATCGCGCAGCCGCCGCTCTACAAGCTGGCCAAGGGCAAGAATGTGCAATATGCCTACACCGAGGCGGACCGGGCGCGCATCGTCGCCGAGATGGGCGACGGCATCGACACGCAGCGCTACAAGGGCCTGGGCGAGATGGACGCTTCCCAGCTCAAGGAGACGACCATGGACCCCGAGCACAGGACGCTTTTGCAGGTCTCCCTGGACGACGCCATCGAGGCGGACGAGGTGTTCACCATCCTCATGGGCGAGGAGGTCGACCCGCGCCGCGTCTTTATCGAGGAGAACTCGAAGCTTGTGGACAAGGATACTTTGGATATTTAAGGGATGAAGGTCAAGGGCCAATCTTAAACACGGGGGCAGGGCCCCCATACCCCCTTACTGGGATATGTAAATGGGATAGTGCGGGAAGAAAAGCCGTGCGGTGGGCACAGAATGTGCGAGCATTTGCTTTCTAGAAAAGCGACCATCAACATCACGTGTGAAACTGGCAGATTTCACCATCCCGTCAATCAATTTTCACTCTTCTCATCAGCAAACTCGAGGCCAGAAATGAGCCGAAATGGGGGTGTGGGGGTGTGGGGGTGTATGTACGGCGGCTGGCGATAAAAGCTTTGTGGAGTATAACTTGTGCGGAAGAACTTGGCAGTTTCCTGCATCCTCTATCGCACATCCCACCCCCACGTTTTGGTTACTTTTGCGCCAAAAGTAACAAGAGAAAGTCCTCTTTGAACAAACAGTTGGTCGGATCCTGCTCTTTCTGGGAAGTTTAGAAAAAACAAACGCCCTTGAACTTGACCTTAAAAGCGGCGCAATGCAGACGGACGCATGGCAGCCGAGGCAGGCAGCAAATGCGAGGACATGTGCCCCCTGGCAAACCGGCTATCAACATCGCGTGCGGGGCCGCAAAGCTCCACAATCCTGCCATTCGGGTGTGCCCTCCGCAGGAGGTGCTGCGCACGGCATACGGAGCCAGCGCGTGCGGCGGGCACATGATGGATAGAGAGCAGGCTCGGCAAGCAGGAAATGTGCGAGCATGCGCCCTCTGGCAAGCTAGATATCTGAGCGCGAATCATCCTAAAAGGTTAAACGAACTTATCAATCGAGTATAGAGGTAAAAAATGGACGAGAAAAACCAAAATCTTTCGAGAATCATCCCGGTAGACCTGGGCGGCGAGATGAAGAAGAGCTTCATCTCCTATGCCATGGCGGTTATCATCAACCGCGCGCTGCCGGATGTGCGCGATGGCCTAAAGCCCGTGCATAGAAGAATTCTCTATTCCATGGCCGAGCAGGGCATCACGCCGGATAAGCCGCATAAGAAGTGCGCGCGCATTGTGGGCGACGTGCTGGGCAAATACCACCCGCACGGTGATACGGCAATCTACGAGAGCCTGGTGCGCATGGCGCAGGATTTCTCCACCCGCTATCTGCTGGTGGACGGCCACGGCAACTTCGGCTCGGTGGATGGCGACGGCGCCGCAGCCATGCGGTATACCGAGGCAAGGCTGGGCAAAATTTCCATGGAAATGGTGCGCGATATCGATAAGGATACCGTGGATTTCATGGATAACTTCGACGGCTCGCTCAAGCAGCCGGTTACACTGCCCGCCCGGTTCCCCAACCTTTTGGTCAACGGCACGGGCGGCATTGCCGTGGGCATGGCGACCAATATCCCGCCGCACAACCTGGGCGAGGTCGTCCGGGCGATCGACGCGTATATCGATAACCCGGAACTGACTGTCGAAGACCTGATCGACTATATCCCCGGGCCGGATTTCCCGACGGGCGGGCAAATCGTGGGCGTCTCGGGCATTCGCCAGGCCTACCGCACGGGCCGCGGCAAGATTCGCGTGCGGGCCAAGGCGGAAATTGAGGTGGAAAAAGACGGCCGGGAGCGCATCGTCATCACGGAAATTCCCTATCAGGTGAACAAAGAGATGATGGTCGCCAATATCCGGGAGCTGGCGCACGAAAAGCGCATCGAGGGCATTGCCGACGCCAACGACGAATCGGACAGCCAGGGCATGCGCGTGGTGGTGGACCTCAAAAAGGGCTTCAACGCCAATGTCATCCTAAACCAGCTGTATAAGCACACCCAGATGCAGACGACGTTTGGCGTCATCATGATCGCGCTGGTGGGCACCGAGCCCAAAGTGCTCAATTTAAAGGAAATCATCGTCGAATACGTGGACTACCAGCGGGAGATCATCACCCGGCGCACGCGGTTCGATTTGGAAAAGGCCGAAAAGCGGGCGCACATCGTGGAGGGCCTGCTCAAGGCGCTGGACAGCATCGACGAGATCATCGCGACGATCAAGGCCAGCAAGGACGGCGGCACGGCGCGGCTGGCGCTGATGGAGCGCTTCGCTTTTTCCGAGGTGCAGGCGCAGGCCATTTTGGATATGCGCCTCCAGCGGCTGACCGGCCTGGAGCGGGATCGCCTGGAAGAGGAGTTCGCCGCGCTCATGAGCAAAATCGAGTATTACCACGATGTGTTAAATAACCCTTCGATGGTGGACGACATCATCAAGGAAGACTTGGCCGACATTGTAAACCGCTATGGCGACGAGCGCAGAACCGAGATCGTCATCGACGAGGACGAGGTGGATGCAGACGACCTCATCCAGGAAGAGGAGATGATCGTGACGCTGACGCACCACGGCTATATCAAGCGCACGGCTTCGGACAACTACCGGGCGCAGCGGCGGGGCGGCCGGGGCATCACCGGGCTAGCCACCAAGGAAGAGGACTTCGCCGAGGATGTCTTCGCGACTTCCACGCATAACTACCTGCTCTTCTTCACGACCAAGGGCAAGGTATACGTCAAAAAATGCTATCAGATTCCCGAGGCCGGGCGCACGGCCAAGGGCATGGCCATCGTCAACCTGCTTTCGCTGGAGAGCGGCGAGAAGGTTTCGGCGGTGTTCCCGGTGGAGCAGTTCGAGGACGATTCCAATCTCGTGATGGTAACGCGCCAGGGCGTCATCAAAAAGACGGCCATGAGCGCATTTGCCCGCATCCGCCAGAACGGCCTGATCGCCATCGCCATCCGCGAGGGCGACGAGCTGATTTCCGTGCTGCGCACGCATGGCGACGACCGGGTGATCATCGCTTCCCGGGATGGCATGGCCATCGCGTTCCACGAGGGGGATGTTCGCCCCATGGGCAGAGTGGCTGTGGGCGTGCGGGGCATCAAGCTGCGCGCAGGCGACGAGGTCATCGGCGCATCCCGGCTGGAAGAGGGGCAGTATGTTGCCGCCATTTCCGAGAACGGCTACGGCAAGCGCACGGCCGCCGAGGAATACCGCGAGCAGACCCGCGGCGGCATTGGCGCCCGGACCATGAACATCACGGAAAAGACGGGCAAGCTGGTGGCGCTGCTGGCCGTGCACAACCACGAGGACATCATGCTGATCAACGATTCCAACGTCATCATTCGCATGAACTCGGACGAGATTTCCGTGTTCGGGCGCTCGGCTCAGGGTGTGCGCCTCATGCGCATGGAGCAGGGCGGCAGAGTTGTGGGCGCGGCAAAGCTCCCTCCCCTGGAGGAGGACGAGGCCGAGCAGGGCGCGGAGGAGTAGGTCAAGGGCTTAAGGGCGGAAGGTCAAGGGCCAGTCTTGAACATGGGGGCAAAGCCCCCATACCCCCTTTACTATGAGAATGGGTAGTGCGGGGAGAGAGCATGTGCGGAGCCGCCAAGTTCCACCATCCTGCCATTCGGGTATTGAAAAAGAACTGGATCATCAAAGAAGCGATCCAGTTCTTTTTTATTTTCTGGGAAATAGGAAATTTTAGGTCTTTTCCGGTTTCCAATATTGGCAGGCATGCTCGTCCGCTTCTCTTTTTTTGAGGCGGGGGTACACACAATGCCCATAACGAAGCGGCATGTATTTTCGAGCCCGACGAATATAGTGCAGACGAAAATGTGCACAGTTCCCACAAGTTTGCTTTTCCATTTGTTTTCCTCTTATCCAAAATCTTGAACGTCTTTTATCGCTTCTTATAGAATAATAGACGATTGTGCTCCGGCTTGTCGGCTACGCATGCTACTATTTTGAGCGCGGCATACGCTAGCATACCGCGGCAAAAATAAAAAGGCTGATAAAATCAGCCTTTTATATTCGATTGCTGGGATGGTGGAGCCTACCAGAGTTGCACACGCCGCTGGCAATCGTTTTGCTAGAAAACACATGCTGGCACAGGCTGTGCTTACCACACACGCTGGCTCCGTATGCCGTGCGCAGCACCTCCTGTGGAGGGCAATACCCGATTGCGGAAACGGAAAAACCTGTCAGCCCTATACGCGGCGTTGCCAGTCATTTTGTCAGAAATCGCATGCTTTTGCAGGCTCTGCCCGCCGCACAGTTTTTCTCCCCACACTACCCATTTTCATAT
>JAHZHM010000198.1:1631-2479 GCA_019420265.1 Clostridiales bacterium | reverse complement strand
TGATAACATAGCATACGTCGACAAGCTTTTAAAAGAATATGGGTTATACGAATTTAAAGATAAATTTCCTGATCAGTTGTCGGGGGGAATGCGGCAAAGAGCAGCGCTGATTCGCACGCTTGCCTGCCGCCCGGAGATTCTTTTGCTCGATGAGCCCTTCTCTTCGCTGGATTATCAGACGCGCCTAGCCGTTGCAGATGATATCTACCAGATTATCAAAAACGAGAAGAAAACTGCCATTATGGTAACGCACGATATTTCAGAGAGCATCAGCGTTTCGGATAAAGTGGTCATTTTGAGCGGGCGGCCAGCGCGCGTGAAAGAGGTGCTGGATATCACCTTTGAAGAGCCGACTCGCACTCCTCTCACATGCCGTAAATACCCCGAATTTCAGAAATATTTCAATCACATCTGGAAGGAGCTGGATATTCATGTTTCGTAGAAAGGAGAAAAATACGCCCGTTTCGCCAGAGAGAGCTCTTTATCTCAGGCAGACCAAACGGCGCCGCTTTTTGATAAATCTAACGCGCATCGGCATTTTGGCTGCACTATTCGGCCTTTGGGAGATTGCGGGAAATCTGGGGTGGATCGATTCTTTTATCATGAGCCAGCCTTCCCGGATTTTGAAATCGCTGACAAACTTATATGAAAACGGCGATCTTTTAAGGCATATCGGCATCTCCTGCCTGGAGACTATCGTGGGCTTTTTGCTTGGGACGATCATCGGAACGCTGATCGCCACCGCGCTATGGTGGTCCTCTTTTCTCTCGCGCGTGATGGAGCCCTACCTTGTCATTTTGAATGCTCTGCCCAAAGTCGCTCTAGGGCCAATTTTTATTGTCTGGGTA
>JAHZHM010000198.1:377-1621 GCA_019420265.1 Clostridiales bacterium | reverse complement strand
TTATCATTATGACGCTCGCCATTTCCCTCATCGTTACGATCATGGAAGTGCTGAGCGGCTTCATGTCGACAGAAGAGGAAAAGATCAAGCTGATGCGGGTATATGGGGCAAATAAGCTTCAGATTTTTACCAAGGCCGTTTTGCCTTCCAACTTCATCACGATCATCAACTCGCTGAAAATCAACGTCGGGCTTTCCTGGGTTGGCGTCATCATGGGCGAATTCCTGGTCTCCAAGGCCGGCGTCGGCTATCTTATCGTCTATGGCTCGCAGGTATTTAAGATGGATCTGGTGATGACAAGCGTATTGCTTCTGGCAGTTGCCGCGGCATTGATGTATCAGGTGGTTCTTTTGTTGGAAAGAAAAATGATTAAAAATAAAGTTTGACAAAATGTCGAAAGGAGCATATATGAAAAAATTTCTCTCACTATTACTCTCCCTCGCCCTTTTGCTCAGCTGCCTGCTGGTTGGCTGTGCCAAGGAAGAGGAAATGACGCACATCACCATCAGCGAAGTAACGCACTCTGTCTTCTATGCCCCGCAGTATGCGGCCATCAAACTGGGCTATTTTGAGGAAGAGGGGCTGGACGTGGAGCTGATCAACGGCCAGGGCGCGGATAAGGTTATGACGGCTGTCATCTCCGGGCAGGTTGAGATTGGCCTAGCGGGCCCGGAAGCAACGATTTACGTCTATAATGAGGGCAAAGAGGATTATGCCCAGGTTTTTGCTCAAATTACCAAGCGCGATGGCTCGTTCATTATGGCCCGCGAACCAGATCCAGACTTTTCTTATGAAAAACTGGCTGGCAAACATCTCCTTGCGGGCAGAAAAGGCGGCATGCCCTGCATGACGCTGGAATATGTTCTAAAACAACATGGGCTCTCCACTTCTGACCTTGATTTTGATACATCCGTAGAATTTGGCCTGATGGCAGGCGCATTTGCCGGCGGTACTGGCGACTATACGACGATGTTCGAGCCCACCGCGACGATGATGGAGCAGGAAGGCTCTGGCTATATTGTCGCTTCCGTCGGCCAGGATAGCGGAGAGATTCCCTATACTGCCTACTTCGCGCTCAAGAGCTATATTGACGAAAACGGCGAAACCGTTCAGAAGTTCACGAACGCCATTGCCAAGGCACAGAAATGGCTGGCTGAAGCGGAGCCTAGAGAAATCGCTGAGACCATTGCGGAATTTTTCCCGGATACAGATCTGGAAGTACTGGAGCAGGTTGCCGCGCGTTA
>JAHZHM010000198.1:0-367 GCA_019420265.1 Clostridiales bacterium | reverse complement strand
CTTCAATCGCTTGCAGGATGTTATGGAAGGCGCTGGTGAGCTTTCCAACCGTGCGCCTTATAGCGAACTGGTCAACAACACTTTTGCAGAAAAAGCAATGAAATAGGGAAAGAAAAAAGGCCTCGTTTGAGGCCTTTTTTTACTTAAGCGCAAGAAACTTTTTGATTTCGGGAAAAGTGCGAACCGGCGGCTGCGCTTCCAAATGTTCGCCGATGATCTTCTCCATCCAGACCATATGATACCATCTGCCAAATTTATAGCCGCATTGGTGAAACTGCCCCACCAGGCGATATCCCAGATGCTGATGATATTCCAGGCTATTTTTCGTTAAATACTCATCCTCCACTTCCGGATAAGCAATGCAGGC
>JAHZHM010000197.1 GCA_019420265.1 Clostridiales bacterium | reverse complement strand
TTCACAGCACTTATCAGCTGCTCAAAAGGATACTGAGGGGAGAGGGATGAGGCACTATAAATCCTGGCTCGGCATGAAAAAGCAGCTGGAACAGCTTTTATGCCCGACCCTTCAGGGCAGAATCATCTATTTTTTGGCGAGGTATCATCAGGTGCACAACGCCTATGGCAGGGCGGCGATTCGCCTGGATGGAAAAGAGCTGGCCTGCTTTTCCTGGATTGAGATGTATCGGCAGGATGCGGATCTGGATTTGCAATGGCAGAAAGAGGGCAAACCGGATGAGAAGGCGCTCAAGCAGCAATGGGATCGCGAAAAAATTTATCATGATCTGGATTTTTTGGATGCGGCATTGCAGTTTCTCGAGATGCCGATTGGAAAGGCGTTGGAAAGCGAAAACTACATTATAAAAATTTTTGCGATTCTGGATAGGCGGGTGGGGAGGCGGAGCTTAGAGAGAATTGCGCAGCGCGCAGAGTATGCGGCATATCCGGACTGGGTGCGGCAGTTTTACGAGCTGCGGCTGGAAGGTGAAAAATAGCGAGCATCACAAATTGCGCGTATGATCCTTGAAAAATGCCGGCGCCATAGGAAGGGCGGCGGCTTTTTTGTGCATATGATCCCGGCCTTGTGGCATATATGTGTATAGAAACTCCAGGATATGGAAAAAATAGCCTCATATTCTGATAGGAGGAAAACAATGAGCAGTTTATTCACACAAGCACTGGGCGTGGATTTTGGGACGACAAGCCTTTCGATTAGCGATGGGCAGCGGGGCACGCTTTTAAGAGAGCCTTCGGTTGCGGCTATCAGCGCGGTTTCGGGAGAGCTTTTGGCGGTGGGCGAGGCGGCCAGCACGCTGATTCGCCAAACGCCTGGGGAAGTGGTGGCGATGTATCCGGTAAGTAGCGGGTGCATTTTAGATTATCAGGTTGCCCGCCGCATGCTGAAGTTTTTCCTGCGCCGGATGCGCAAAAACAGGCACATGGCTTATGGCGCAAAGGTGGTCATGTGCGCGAGGCCGGGTGTAGGCGGCAGCGAAAAAATGGCGATGGAAGAGGCCGCGCGCTATGCCGGAGCCAGGGAAGTTTCGCTCATTGAGGAGCCGATTGCCGTGGGCATTGGGGCAGGGCTGAACGTCTTTGAGCCAAGAGGGCGCATGATCATCGAGCTAGGCGCCGGGGAGGGCTGCGCCTCGGTGGTTTCGCTGGGCGGAGTGGTGGAATCGCAGGCGATTCCCACAGGCGGCAGCTATATGAACCAGTGCATTGCGGATTATTTGCTCTCCGCTTATGGCGTGCATGTTGGGGATACGGCGGCGGAATCCATCAAGCTCTCCTATAGCACCAACGAAGGGGAGATGAGCGCGCTGGGTCGGGGAGAGAAGAGCGGCCTTCCGGAGGAAATTCGTTTCCGCCCCTCGGAGATCGAGCAGGCGCTGCTGCCCGTCAGAGAGAAAATTTTGGAGTGCGTCATCCATTTGTTTCAAAAGACGCCGCCTGAGCTGGTGGCGGATATCAGCGAGGAAGGTATTTTGCTCTCGGGCGGCGCATCCCTGATGCCCGGGCTGGCAGACTTTATCCAGCAGAGCACGGGAGTGCCGGCGCGCCTGGCAGAGCACCCTTTTTCAGCGCCTTGCCAGGGCGCGGGCATGGCCGCACAGATGCGGAATTGTTAATAAATTTTGACGAGCCTTTCAAAAGCGAAGAAACCTGTGATATAATGAAAGCACCGATCGAGCATTTCGATGGGTGCTTTTCTTTGCCTGGCGGCTGATGCCGATCTTTGGGTGAGAAAAGCTGATTTTTACGCGCTGCTTAGCGCATTGTTTTTAAAGGAGTCGTTTGATGGGGTTTTGGAAAAACCGTCCGCTGATTATAGCAGTGATCTTCTGCATCATTTTATTCGTTCTGCTGCTTTCAACCTCTGGCAACACGCAAAGCGGCGGCGCCAGCAGCGCCCTGGGCAGGATGCTTGCGCCGGTTCAGCGTTTTTTGTATTCCAGCACGGAAAGCATCGGAGATTTCTTTGCGGGCATCTCCAAAAACAGCACGCTGAAAGAGGAAAATGCGGCGCTCAAAGAGCAGGTTGCCGAGATGGAAAGCGAACTGCGGGATTATGAAAATCTGCGCCAGGAGAATGAACGCCTGAAAGATTTGCTCGGCGTGGTGGATTCCTATGGCGATTATGAGAAGCTGACCGCGCGGGTGATCGGCAAGAGCCCAGGCGCCTGGTTCGATGAATTTACCATCAATGCCGGCGAGAAGCAGGGCGTTCAGAAGGGCATGATCGTCTATACGGCGGATGGCCTGCTGGGCAAAGTGGTCTATACCTCGGCGACGTATTCCCGCGTGATCTCGCTGATTCACGATAAGAGCGGCGTTTCCGCTATGGTGGAGCGCACGCGGGATAACGGTGTCATCAAAGTGGCGGAAAATGGAGAGGATCCCAGCGATTTGCAGCTTTTCTATCTTTCCATGAACAGCGATGTCAAACCGGGGGACAAGATCATCACTTCCGGCATCGGCGGCGTCTACCCCAAGGGTATTCCCATTGCGCAGGTGACGGAGGTCAGCACGGATTCCTCCAGCGAAAAGGTGGTCATCGCCAGGAGCAATGTGGATTTTGAACATGTAGAGGAAGTTGTGGTTATCCTGCAGCTATTTGAAGAGGTGCAGCAATGAGATATCTCGCTTTGGGTCTGACGCTCGTGATCTGCATGTTCCTGAACGGCGTTGTGTTTGTGCAGTACCCTATTTTTGGCATTCAGCCGGATCTCATGCTCTGCTGCATGGTCTGCATGACGCTGCGAGAGCGCACGCTCACGCCCGTATTCTATTTTGCGGCGGGCGGAATCGTCTTTGATGTGCTCTTTTCTGTGGGACTGGGCTTTTATGCGCTGCAATATTTGATTGTGGGCATTTTCGTCTACCTCTTTGCTGCGGCAAAAGGAGAGAGCGATCTGCGCTTTGTTCCTGGCGCAGGGGCGGCAGCGCTGCTGATAAAAGATATTCTGGCATATTTCCTATGCCTATTCCTGGGCCGAAGCATGGATTTCGGCAAGCGTTTTTTGAGCAATACCTTGCCCGGCGCGCTGATGGCAGCGCTGCTTTGCTTTGGGCTGTATTTCCTGTTTGAGCGGCTATATTCCTTCCGCTTTATGGGGACAAACGCGGATTTGCCCCGCAAAGATGAGCTTTAAAGGGGAGGCTTGCGATGTTTTTAAAGTTTAAAAGCAGATATATCGCGGCGCTTTGTGCTTTGGTTGCGCTGTTTTTGTTTTTAGGAGTGAACCTGTTTTCGCTTACGGTGACGCACGCGGATCAGTATGCCAGCGCCACGCGGACAAACTCCGAGCGCTCGGTGGCCATCAAAGGCGCCCGGGGCACGATTATGGATAGCTCGGGCGTGCCCCTGGCATATGATGTGGGCAGCTATAACGTCGCTTTCTACCGCGATCCGGCCAACAATGCCTCTAGCGATCGCGCCAACTATACCCGCATTCTCATGAACGCCATTGAGGTGATCGAGAGCCATGGCGGCAGCACAATCGATACGTTCCTGATTCGAAAAAATGAGCAGGGCGTATTTGAGTATGATCTGGATGGCCTGACGGAAGAGCAGCGCCAAAAGCGCATTGAAAACTGGTGCGCGAATATGCAGATCACAGATTCTTCCGCCTCTCCTGAGCAGCTCTATTATGAGATGCGCACGCGCTTCCGCATTCCGGAAGATCTTGGCTACGAACAGGCGGTCAAGCTGCTTTCCATCTGGCAGGAAGTGCAGAACATGATGTATAAATCCTATATTCCG
>JAHZHM010000196.1 GCA_019420265.1 Clostridiales bacterium | reverse complement strand
TAAACTTCTTTTCTAGCCTCCAGATACGTTTCATACACTTCCTGGATCTTGGCGCCCACCGGCCCCTCTTCAAACTGCACGTCCGTCAATTTGGTCTGGAATGTCGTGTGCCGGCAGTGATCCGACCAATAGGTATCCACAACCTTGAGCTCGGTGATCGTCGGGTTGCGGCCAATTTTTTTGAAGTAATCCCGGGTGAAGATGAGATCCGCCGCGCTCATGGCAAAGCCATTTTCCTGGCAGTATGCCGCAGTCTGCGCGTCATCCATGGAAATGAATCCTTCCACCGTCTCAACTTTCGTCGGAATGGTCAGCTGAAGCGCCAGCGTCTCGGGCTTTTCCAAAGATGCCTCTCTGCAATCTACCGGGTTGAGGACGTATTTTTTGATTTTCTGGATATCTTCTGCCGTGAGTTCCCCCGAGAGCAGATAGATGGTTGCCGTCGCAATTTCCGGGCGCTGTTTTCTCAGCAGCAGCTGCACGCACTGGGCGGCAGAATCTGCGCGCTGGTCATACTGCCCAGGCAGATATTCCATGCCAAAGGCAATCTCCCCCGGGCCGATGGGCAATTCCTCGCGGTAAACCTTATCTACCGCAGGCTCGGAAAACACATTTTCAATGGCGCTCTCATAATCTTCTTCGGCGATGCCCTCAATATCATAGCGCAAAACGATGCGCACACCCTGGAGGCCATCTAAAAAGAGATTTTCGCGAAAATCCGCCAGCGCGCCCTGCGCGGCGACATCGTAACCCTCTTTTTTCTCGACGAATAGTCTTCTCACTTTGCTCATAGCATTCTCCTAAAATATATTCACCACTGCCATGGCAAGGGGCAGCGTTACAAACGATCCAATTAGCGTATACATCAGCAGCTTGGCAGAATACGCCGCGTTCACTTCCAGCGTCCGGCAGGCTGTAACAGGGAAAATCGGGCTGGGCAGCGCCGACATCAGCACAGTAACCTGCAAATCCACACCCGTCAGTCCAAAGGCCAGCGAAACCGCCAGCGTCAGCGCCGTGCTGAAAACCAGGCGGAACAGCACCGCCCCAATCAGCCCTTTTTCCGGCTTGAAATTTTTAAAACCCACTTCATAGACAACCGTGCCCGTGTAGATCAGCGAGAGCCCGCTGGTCATATCCGCGACGCCGTCCACAGCCACCATGATAAATTTGGGCAGCTTGATGCGCAAAACCAGCAAAACCATGGCAAGGATCACTGCGATAACCGGCGGCCCGGTAAAAATCTTCTTGGCCGTCTCCCAAAAACTGCTGCCCATAGGAACGCCTTTGGTCGTGGCCGCGTCTTTCTGAATCCAGGGCAGGATGATGCTGTTGCCCACAATCGTCCCGACGATGAAATACATCAAAGAGCTGGAAAGCCCCTGCTCGCCAAACACCGCGGCCGCCGTGGGCAAGCCGATAAAGCCCGCGTTGGAAAGCGAAGCCATCACGGTAAAAACACCGCGCCGCCCCGCCGGAATGCGCACCACGAAAGACCACAAAAGGGCCGCGATTAAGCAGCCCAAGATGGTAATCACAGCCACAACCGCCAGGGTTTGCAGCTCTCCTATTTGTTCCAGTGAAAAGCGATTTTGAAAACAGCTGATGACCGTGCAGGGTACGGCAAAATCGATGAGCAATTTGCCCATCATCGCCTGCGCCTTTTTCTCCGCAATTCCCTTGGCCGCCAGAAAATAGCCTAAGGCAAGCATGAGAAAAATCCCAATAATGGCCTGCACAGAGTTTCCAATCATCTTATCTACGCCTCTTTGGGGACAAAAGCATCATGAATGGCGTTCAACGCGCGCTCAAAATCATCGTTGGAAACGCCGACAATGATATTCATCTCGCTGGAGCCCTGATCGATCATCCGCACATTGATACCCGCATCGGCCAGCGCCGTAAACAGCGTCGCCGCCGTGCCGACATTACTGACCATACCGCGACCCACCGTCGCGATCAGCGCAATATGGCCGACAACTTCCACGCTGTCCGGCTCGCAGACGCGGTGAATATCGTCGATAATATCGCTGATGCTGTCTTTGACCAGCTTATCTTCCAACACAACCGAAAGCGTATCGATGCTGGAAGGCATATGCTCAAAAGGAATGCTGTATTTTTCGATGCACGCCA
>JAHZHM010000195.1 GCA_019420265.1 Clostridiales bacterium | reverse complement strand
CTGCGGGGCAGGATGGGCGGCTGCTCATAGTTGGCGGAGACATATGCCGCATCCTGGGGCAGGAGATAGGCACCGCTCTTGCAGTGCAGCACAAGGCCGAGCAGGCCGGGCGTATGGCCGGGCAGATTGACGATTTCAATGGCGGGCAGAAATTCGCCATCCTCTTCTATCAGATGCACTTTTTTGAGGGGAGCGGTCAAATCCCCCCAGATATAGCCGCCGTGCTGTTCGGGATCCGAGCTGGAGTGAATGGTCAGCAGGGCGTTTATATAATCTGCCTTCGGGACATAGACTTCCGCATGCGGGAAGAGCGGCAGGCCGCCTGTGTGATCCAGATGCAGATGCGAGAGAATGACGCGGCCAATCTCCTCCGGCCGCACGCCCACCAGCGCCAGCTGCGCCTCCAGCCGCTGCTGCGGTGTTTGGTGCAGGGCGAATTTTCGCTGCATGGTTTTGGACCAATAGCCCTCCATGGCCTTGGGGTTGCTGCCGGTATCATAGAGAATCAGGCCATCCGGATGCTCGATGAGAAAGGCCAGCACAGGCATGGGCAGCAGGCTTTTATCCGGCTCTCGGCTGGTATCGTGCACAACGCTGTCCTTTTCACCATCCAAATATCCCGTATCCAACACATAAAATTTCATACTCTCTTCCTTTCCGGCGCACAAATCGTTGGAGCCACCTAGAAAATTGGCAAAAATGCCCTTAATCAAAGCTTAGCGGGTTTGGGCGAAGATGTCAATTCCGGCAGAACAATATTGCGCGGGCATAGCGGGCGGGGCAAAGTTGTGTTATGATAAGATAGAATAGATATATCACCATGCGAATTGCGAGGTGGCGAGGTAGAAGTGGAACAGACGACGACAAAAAAATTAGGCTGCGCGGTTTTGGAGCTGGCCATTGCGCTGGCAGCCCAGATTGCGCTATATTATATCTCAAAGGCAATTTGGATTACCCTGCCCATCATGGCCATTCCCGGCGTGTTTATCGGGGCGCGGCATGGCTTTGGCTGGGGCGCGGCCTGCGCTGTGCTCAGCGGCCTTGCGGCGTATCTGCTTTTGGGGCAAAGCGGGGTGTTCCTCGTGGCCATAGCACTGCCCATCTTTTTGCTGGGTTCAATCGCTGTGCGCGTGGTGCGCCGCTCGTATGACGGGCTGATCGTCATGGGTGGAGCGATGGCGCTTTCGGTGGGCGCGGGCATTTGGGCTGTGCAGTTTTTGCTGGGCAAGGATCCCGTCAGCTATATTGTAGATTATCTGGCCTGGCTTTTTGCTAACGATGCGCAGGCTTCCAGCCTGGCATACTGCCTGTTCCATGCCGGGGATATTTCAGCCGGCGCGTTTTCGCTGGAGCTGTTTTTGCGGACGCCCATGGAGGAGGTTGTCGCGTATGTGACGGCGGGCGAGCAGCTCAATGCGCTGCGCTCCATGCTCTCGGGGTATCTGCCTGTTCTAAGCGTCAACTACTGCGTCTATGGCGGCGCATTGACGTATTTTGTAAGCCGGGCGCTGAGCAAGAGAAGCGGGGGGAAAGTCGCCCCGGTTCCGGCGTTTTCCGAGTTCTTTTTGCCAAAGGATCAGGGCGTGTATATGATTTTGCTGTTTGCCGCATCCATGCTGCCCTCTCTGTTTGGTTGGGAATCCTATCTGCTCATGGGCGATATGCTCTTTGGGCTGACGACGGCGGTTTTTGCCATCGAGGGTATGTCGTTTATGGATTTTCTGCTGCGGCTGAAGATCAAAAACCCCTATGGCAGGGGCGCGATTATCGCGGCGCTCTACCTGCTGGCGCCCTATCTGCTCATGACGGCCGGGGCCGTGGAGCAGGGAATGCAGCTGCGCCGGCATATCAAGGTGATCAAAGGATAGAAGCTTATCATAGGAGGATGTTAACATGAAGGTTATTTTAAATGCGGATGTCAAAGGGAAAGGCAAGAAGGGCGAGATTGTAAACGTCAGCGATGGCTATGCCAGAAACTTCCTGTTCCCGAAAAACCTGGCCAAGGAGGCGACGGCGCAAAACCTCAACGCCGCCAAAG
>JAHZHM010000194.1 GCA_019420265.1 Clostridiales bacterium | reverse complement strand
GGCGGGATAGACTTCATCGCTCTCGCCGACTTCCACGCCCGCCCGCTCCAGCGCCTCCTGGACGGTTCCGGCCAGCAGCTTGACCTGCGTCTCCTCCCCGCCATTGACGATGGTCAGCGGCAGTGCGCGCCGGATGACAATTTCCATCCCCTCGGTGATGGGGGTATCCGCGGCGATTTCCAGCACATCTCCCTCTTCCAGGGTGATCTGGTTCTTTTCCAGAAATTCGCCCACCGTCTTGGCCCGGGTATCTGCCGAGACGATTCTTCCCGTATCGTTGACGGTGATCTGCGTTTTGGGCGGCTCCAAGATGCCGGATGTGCAGACCAGCGTAATGGCGATGAGCGCCGCCGCGCTGGCCGCGACGCTGATATAGAACTTGCGGTTATCCCCGCCAGCCTCATAACCCCTTGTGAAGCTTCTCATGCCCGCTTTCGCTCTGGCGAAAAAAGCGCCCACCTTGTCTGCCGCGCTTTGCAGGAAGCCCATCAGTTTGCCCAGTTTTGCTTTCTTTTTCTCTTGTGCTCGTTTCTTGTCGGCGAGGGTGAGCTCCCGCTCTGTAACTGTCGGCAAATTTGCGCGATAGAGGATGCCTGAATAGACATTCTCTTTTTTTACAGAGACGTTTCGCTCTCTTCTCCTTTTCATAAAATCCTCCGAAACTTTCATTTTTCAGTGCAACAAGTATATACCGGCCGCGGGCAAATGTCAAATTTTTGCCCATTTAAAGCCATTTCTGGTATAATTGCACTGCATTATTATATACACGGCCCGGCATTTTTATACCTTTCCGCATTTTGCATTTCCCTCTTATATCGTATATAATAAAAGGAACTTTGAAAAAGGATATCTGCAAGCGATGAAAAAAATCTCGTTTTTCCTAGCCATACTCCTGCTGCTCTGCCTGGCGCTGCCGGCCTGCTCGCTCGGGGGCACGGCGGAAGATGTCTCCGCCGCGTATGCCGCAGCCATCTCCTCCGGAGATTTCGCCAAGGCGCATAGCTGCCTTTGGAGCAAGGGCGACAGCGAAGTCTCCCAGGAAGATTTTGTCAATAACTATGAATATGTCGTCTCGGCGCTGGGCGTGAAAAGCATCGAGGTTTCGGATCGGCAGCTTCAGATAGAGGGCGACGCCATCTACCTGACGTTCCGCGTCTCCTACCTGGCCGATGCCTTCACCATCGAGCACGATGTGCGCACCCGCATCATCAAGGACGACGGCTCTTATCATATCCAGTATTCGCCCGAGCTCATCCTGCCCGGCTACGCGCTGGATAGCCAGCTTTCCATCCTCAAAACCAAGGGCAAGCGCGGGGAGATTTTCACCGCGGATAACGCCTGCATCGCCCAAAACAGCTATTCGGATACGGTGATCATCTCCGTGCAGGAGGGGCAGGATATCAACGCCATCATCTCCTCTCTGGGCGCGCTTTTGGATATGGACGACGACGCCAGATCCCAGCTGCGCCAGCGCTATAACTCGGCTGTGGACAACCACTACGGGACGGTCGTCGCCTACACTGCGCCCAAGGACAGCCTGGCCAGCCTGGAGGCTCAGATTCTGGCCATCGATCCATCGCTTTCCATCGACCGCTCCTCCGTCACGCCCCAGCGCTACTACCCCTACGGCGCGCTCTATGCGCATGTGGTGGGCTATGCTTCCACGCCAAACGAGGAGCAGCTGGCCGAGCTGGAGGAGAAAGGCTTTGCCGGGGCGACGCTGGTGGGCAAATCCGGCATCGAGCGGCAATACGATGAATATCTTCAGCCAAAAGACGGCTTGCGCGTCAATATGTATACCAAAGACGGGCAGTATGTCTCTACCATCTACGAAAAACCCGCAGAAGATGGCGCAGATATTTTCCTGACCATCAACCACGATTTGCAGCAGCGGGCCTACTACGCCCTTTCCAGCAATCTTCTGGAAAAACAGACCGGGACGAGCATCGTCATGGATCCGACGACGGGCTTTGTGCAGGCGA
Organism: Clostridiales bacterium; assembly: GCA_019420265.1. Classification (GTDB taxonomy): domain Bacteria; phylum Bacillota; class Clostridia; order Christensenellales; family Christensenellaceae; genus QANA01. The sequence goes on along the minus strand of JAHZHM010000194.1, from coordinate 6,137 downwards.
TGGTCTCCCTGCCCTCCTTCGATGCGAATATCTTCTCCTTCCCCGTCTCGGACGAGGTGTATAACCAGCTCAACAGCGAGGAGGCGGGCGCTCCGCTCTTCCCCAAGGCGACGCTGGGGCTCTATCCTCCGGGCTCGCTTTTAAAGCCCTTCACCATCACCCCCTCCCTGGAAAACGGCGTTGTGGATGCAAGCAGCGTGTTCCCCTACGAGGTGACGGGCAATTCCTGGAAGCCAGACGGCGTCTGGTATTGGGATAGGGTCACGCGCAACGAGGCGCCGGATGGCCCGGTCGACCTGGAAATGGCCTTCCGCTTTTCGGATAACATCTATTTCTCCTGGGCGACGCTGAACCTGGGCCAGGAGAAGTTTTTGGAATATATGAACCGCATTGGCATCGATACGGCCGTTCCCTTCGATTTGCCCACGGCCAAGGGCAACCTCATCAACGAGGGCACGGAAATCAACCGCAAGCTGATTTCGGATATGTCGTTCGGGCATGGCGAGATCGTGCTCACGCCCATTCAGGCGACTGCCATGTATACCGTGTTCCAAAATAACGGCGATATGCTGGCCCCCAAGCTGGTGGGCAGCATCCGCAAATATACGGACGGCCTGCACTACGAGACGCTCTATCAGGCCGAGCGGGAGGTTTATATGCAGGGGCTCATGAAGCAGGAGACTGTCGAGACGCTGCTCTCCTGCCTGAGGGCCGTCGTCCAATCCGGCACGGCGCAATCCATCCAGATCAAGGATGTCCCCATGGCCGCCAAGACGGGCACAGCCCTGCGCGGCGCGGAAAAGACGGAGAAAATCTCCTGGCTGGCCGCATGGTGGCAGGATGCCCCCCAGGGCAACCGCCTGGCCGTTACCATGATCGATAGCCCCAGAGGCATGGTGGATCATAAGCACGCCGTCACCAAAGAGCTGCTGAGGCCCTGATGCAATTTGCAATCGGGCTCTTGCCCCGTCATTGAACGCGCTTCAATCAGCAGGGATTCCCGCCGATTGAAAAACATCCCCCTCCGCCTAAGGTGGCATCTCGCCTAAATGATAGCAACACAGCCGCCGGGCATCCCGGCGGTTTTCTTTTGCCGCGGCCCGCATCGCTGCGAGAAAAATTTTCCTCCGCTACTGTTGTTCTTTGCCAAAACATGCTATAATGTTTTTATTACCCATGGCGATTGCCATACAAATGAATATTAGGAGGGTTCTTCTATGAAACTCAAAGAGATGCTCAAAGAGAATGGATGCTATGCGACGTTTGACAATATGGGATTCGGCGCAGAGAAAGTTTTAAGCGGCCTGACGGAAGAGGCGAGCGAGCAGTACTGCAAATATCAGTGGTTCGATGGCAAGTTCATCGTGCACGCAGTGCCCACGCCGGATATGCTGGAAGCTGGCCTGCCCTGGGAAGAGTGGTATAAAGACCCGAATACCGGCTCCTATGAGCACCATGTGCTTTATCTGAAGAAAACAGATAAATGCGACATGACCTTCGATGGCACCAACCTTCCCCCGGAAGATGGCCATCCCGAGCCCACCAAAGGCCATTTCTGGTATCTTTACAACGATGAAGATGCCCGCCTGATCTACGCAAGATAATCCGGCAAAAAAAGAGGATGCAGCCGCATCCTCTTTTTTGATTTCAGGCAGATTTAATTTTTGGGGCTCTCTGCCGCCTTGCCGCAAGTCAAAAAGCCTTCTTGCTTTTTTGCGGCCTGCGAAATGCCCGCCCTCTCATGCCGCCATAAAAAGAGCGCCGGTTTTTCCGGCGCTTTTTTAAAATCCAAATAATTTCCTGGCATTGGCGTTGGCCGCCTGCACCACTTCCTGCACGGAAATGCCTTTGATTTCCGCCAGCTTTTCCGCCACATAGCGGGTGTTGGCCGGGTTATTGCGCTTGCCGCGCAGCGGCACCGGCGCCAGATAGGGGCTGTCTGTCTCCAACAGGATGCGATCCATGGGCGCATAGGCCGCGGATTCCACCCCTTTGCGGTTGTTTGCAAAGGTCAGCGCGCCGCCAAAGCCCAGATAGTAGCCCATGTCCAGCAGCGTGCGCGCCGTCTCCACGCTGCCCGAAAAGCAGTGCATGACGCCCCTTTGCCCGGGAAATTCCCGCAGCAGCGCCAGCATATCCCCGGTGGCTTCTCGGTTATGCAAAATCACGGGCACATCCTGCTCTCCTGCCAGCGCCATCTGCGAGCGCAGAACGCGCTGCTGCAATTCCCGCTTTTCGGGGAACCAGTAGTAATCCAGCCCGATTTCGCCGATGGCCAAAATCTTAGGCTGCGCCAGCAGAGCGGCAATGCGTTCCGGTGTCTGCGCATCAAAGCGCTCTGCGTCCGTCGGATGCACGCCCACGGCGCCGTAGATCAGCGCATAGCGCTGGGTCAGCGCCAGAATTTTCTCAAAATCTTCCGGAGCGGAGGCGCATTCGATGACCGCCTCCATCTCCTCCGAAAGATTTTCTATCAATTTCTGCCGATCCACATCGAACTTCTCATCCAGCAAGTGCGCATGCGAATCGATTCTCTTTGGCATTTCCATCTTTTAGCCTACATCCAGCCCATCTGCCATGGGTTTATCCGTCGTCAGAAGGCCCAGCTCGTCTCCGTCGCCCACGGCCAGAATCATGCCCTGCGAGAGCACGCCGCACAGCTTGGCCGGCTTGAGATTGGCCACGATGACGATCGTCTTTCCCACCATCTGCTCTGCCGTATACGAGCCGCGAATGCCCGAGACGATGGTGCGCTGCTCATCGCCCACCTGAATGGTCAGCTTGAGCAGTTTGCGGCTCTTCTCGATGTTCTCCGCCGCCAGCACTTTGGCCGTCTTGAGCTGAATCTTGTCGAACTCGTCGATGGTAATTTCCGGCTTTTGGGGCGCTTGCTCCTTGGGCTCTTCTGCCTTTTCCGGGGCAGCAGGCGCTTTGTTCATGGCCTCCAGCTCGGCCAGTTCTTTGGCGACATCGATGCGCGGGAAGAGCGGCGCGCCCTTGCAGACTTTCGTCCCCTCCGGCAGCCCGCCGTATTGCTGCACGCTCTGCCAATCATACTGCGCCGCATCCACGCCCAGCTGCGCGCGGATGTTCTCCGCCGTATCCGGCAGGAAGGAGGCCAGCAAAACGCCCACAATGCGCAGCCCCTCGGCCAGGTGATACATCACCGTGGCCAGGCGCTCTTTGTTCGCCTCATCCTTTGCCAGCGCCCAGGGAGCTGTGATATCGATATACTTATTGAGCGAGCCGACGTATTCAAAGATTGCCGTCAGCGCATCGGCAAAGCGCATGCCGTCCATCAGCTCTTCCACTTTGCCGGGCAGCGCCGCGCCCATAGCCGTGATAGGGCCATCCTGCTCGTCATTGGGGCAGGATGGCGCGCCGATGACGCCGCCAAAATATTTCTCGATCATGGAAACCGTGCGGGAAAGCAGGTTGCCCAGATCGTTTGCCAGATCCGAGTTGATGCGGTTAATGAGAATCTCGTTGGAGAACAGGCTGTCGCTCCCAAGCGGCATCTCCCGCAGCAGGAAATAGCGCAGAGCATCCACGCCATAGCGCTCTGCCAGCTTGACTGGGTCGATAACATTGCCCTTGGATTTGCTCATCTTGCCGCCTTCCAAAATCACCCAGCCATGCCCATAGACTTTCTCGGGCAGCGGCACGCCCAGCGCCATCAGCATGATGGGCCAGATGATGGTGTGGAAGCGGATGATCTCGTTGCCCACCAGGTGCACATCTGCCGGCCAGTATTTTTTAAATTTGGAATCGTCTTCCGAGAGGTAGCCCAGCGCCGTGATATAGTTGGAAAGCGCGTCCACCCAAACATAGACGACATGCCCCTCGTCGAACGTAACCGGGATGCCCCATTTAAAGGAGGTTCTGGAAACGGCCAAATCCTCCAGGCCGGGCAGCAGGAAGTTTTGCAGCATCTCGTTGCGCCGGGAGACGGGCTGGATGAAATCCGGGTGATCTTCGATATACTTGATGAGCCTGTCCGCATATTTGGAGAGACGGAAGAAATAGCTCTCCTCCTTGGCTTTTTGCACAGGCCGCCCGCAATCCGGGCATTTGCCGTCCACCAGCTGGCGATCCAGCCAGAAGGATTCACAGGGCGTGCAATACCAGCCCTCGTATTCGCCTTTGTAGATATCGCCCTGATCATAGAGCTGCTTGAAAATTTTCTGGACGACCTTCTCATGGCGCGGCTCTGTCGTGCGGATAAAATCGTCGTTGGAGATATTCATGAGCCGCCAGAGATCCTGAATGCCCGCCACAATGCCATCGACATACTCTTTGGGCTGCATCCCCTTTTCCCTCGCGATTTTCTCTATCTTCTGGCCATGCTCATCCGTCCCGGTCAGGAACATGACATCATAGCCCGTCTGCCGCTTGAAGCGCGCCATGGCGTCTGCGGCCACTGTGCAATAGGTGTGGCCGATATGCAGCTTGTCGCTGGGGTAGTAGATAGGCGTTGTGATGTAAAACGTTTTCTTACTCATGGTTTCTCCTTCTGGCGCATTGCGCCCATATTTGAAACGGCCGGCAAAGCCTGGCATCGTTTTCTTCCAAAGCTGGCATCCCGGATCCTGTCCCCAGGCCAAATTTTCGATGCCGTAGCTTTTATTATACTCCAAGCCGCCTTTTGAGTAAAGCAAAAGCAGGCTTTCCGCCTGCTTTTCTATCAAAAAACACCGCTCATTCAAAAAAATCTGCAAACCAGGCAGGAGAGCGCCAGGCCAAAGCAATCCGAAAGCAGTGCCGCCGGGATGACATACCGCGTCTTTTTCACGCCCACACTGCCCATATACAGCGAGACGACATAAAAAAGCGTCTCCGCGCTGCCCATATACACGCAGGCCACCCGGCCGATATAGCTATCCACGCCGTATTCCGCCAAAACTCCGGCCAGCAGCCCCAGCGTCCCGCCGCCCGAAAAGGGGCGCAGAATCGCGATGGGCACCACCTCCGGCGGGATGCCCAGCGGCCCCAGCACAGGCGCCAACAGCCGGCCCACCGCCGCAAACAGCCCGGACGCCTTGAAAATCTCCACCGCAAATACCATGGCCACGACATAGGGCATCGTCTGAAACACCAGGCCTGCACCGCCCTTTGCGCCCTCAATAAACGCCTCATAAGGATCTCTCTTCTTGGCGAAGGAATAGCCCAGCGTCAGCAGAATGAAGATGGGCAGAGCGGCTGTGGAAAGCCAGCGAAGCGCGCTCATGGCCGCCTCCCAAGTTGGGCGCAGGTTCTGGCCAGCAGCACCGTGAAAATTGCCGTCACCACCGAGACGACCAGCGTGGGCAGCGTCACCCAGGAGGCATCCGCCGAGCCGCAGGCCGAGCGCAGCGCAATCACCGAAAGCGGGATGAGCTGCACAGAGGCCGTGTTGAGCACGGCAAACATGCACATATGGTCGCTGGCCCGCTCTTTGTTTTTATTTTCCTTTTGCAGCTCCTGCATCCCTTTGAGGCCAAAGGGCGTGGCCGCGTTGCCCATGCCCAGAAAATTCGCCACCATATTGAGCGCAATATAGCTTTTGGCCTTCTGGTTCTTCAGGCCGGGAAAGATGAATTTGAGCGGAGCCGTGGCATGGCGCGCCAAGCTCTTCACAGCCCCGGCATCATCCAGCACGCCCAGCAGCCCCATATAAAGCGTATAGGCCCCAAGCATGGAAAGGCAGAGCTCGGCGGCAGTTTTAGCGCCATCCGTCACGGCGGCAGAAACCGCCTCGCCGTTGCCCGTGGCGATGCCGGCAATCAGCCCGGCGACAATTAAAAAAGCCCAGATATATTTCAGCATAGGATTCCCCCTGCTGCAATATACGGGCCGTGCGGCGAAAAAATGACAGGAAATACCCCATCATTTTAGTGCCATTTTAAAAACACTTTTTGATTGATATTGACGAATTTTGTAAAAATCGATATTATTTATTCTATAAGCACTAATTTGTCGGAGGTCAGTTATGAAATCTACAGGCATTGTACGTCCAGTGGATACGCTGGGCAGAATCGTTCTCCCGGTTGAACTGCGCCGCACGCTGGATATCGACATCAAAGATTCGCTGGAAATATTTGTAGACGGAGAGTTTATCATGCTCAAAAAATATCAGCCCTCCTGCATTTTCTGCGATA
>JAHZHM010000193.1:2162-6301 GCA_019420265.1 Clostridiales bacterium | reverse complement strand
CCGCCTTTTCCAGGTCGACAAACTGCGCGCCCTGCATCTGGTATTGCGCCTTATGCTCCTCGAAATTCCGGGCCTCGGGCATATCGGCAAAAGAGGTGATCCGCCGCACAGCCTCGCTCCCCTCGCCCTCTCCCGAAAGCGCCGTGTTCTTATAGATGAGCTCCGCAATTTCATAGACGTTAACCGCCCTCGCGAAATCCTCATCCGAAATCTCGATATTATATTTTTCTTCCAGCTGTGCGATCACGCCGATCACCGAAAGGCTATCTCCGCCAAGATCGATGACAAAGTGCGCCCGCTCGCCAATCTCCTCCTCCGGCAAAATCAGGACATCCGAGAAAATTTTGCGCACTTCCTGCTTGATCTGCAAAAATCTCGGGTTTGCAATCTCCCCTTCCGCGCCTGCGCCTACATCCTCGCTCATCTGCTCCAGAGCCGCATCCATGGGCCTGCATTTCCAGCTCCCGTTTTCCACCAGCTTTTTGAGCTTCTGGCGCTGCACTTTGATGCCATTGGCCAGGGGCATGGGCGCATCCGAAACCAAAACCCGCTTAACCTGCTTATACATGGGCAGGCTTCCGTTAATTTCCGCAATGCGCATAGAGGCCGCGGCAAATTCCGTGCTGGAAATACCCTCCTCCATCTTCAGGATCATGGCGATCTGTTCATATGGCTCGCCCACATCCAGCCCTAAAACCACCATCTGCTCCACGCCGGGCAGCTCGGAGAAATACCCTTCCACCTCGTCGGGATAGACATTCTCTCCCGAAGCGCCGATGATCACTTCCTTCACGCGCCCCTCGATCCAGAGCCGGCCATCCGCATCCAGCCGGGCAATATCCCCCGTCTGATACCATTCCTCTTCCCGCGGGACGAATTTTCCGCCAATCATGCGCCCGGAGAAAAGCGAATCTCCCCGGATGACCAGCTCCCCAACGCTCTCATCCGCGCCTGTGGGCAAAACTTTGTATTCCACACTTTCAAAGGGCTTGCCCACGCTGGCCTTCAGGCGGACGTCGATATCCCGGCTCAGCTCCACAGAAGTGATGCCGGCTTCCGTCATGCCAAAGCCATTGTAGAGCGGATAGCCAATGTCGTTGATGATGCGCATGGTCTCGGGCACGATATGCCCGCCGCCGTTGATCAAAAAGCGCACGCCCGAGCCAATCAGCTCCTGCTGAATGCTTTTGAGCGCCGAAGCCCCCAAAATCTTCCGGCCGGATTTTTTCATGTTTTTCTGCATGGCATGGCTGATTTTGGAAAGCGTCTCAAACTGCTTCTGGCGCCGCTCGCCGCCCTGGCGCACTTTGCGCATGATGCCCTGGGCGACATTGTTCCAAAAGAGCGGAACGTTGAAAATATGCGTCACCTGGTGCTTTCTGCAAGCCTCCATAATGCCCTTTGGGCTCTTATCCGAGAGATAGACGATGGTCTTTCCAAAGAAGGAGAACCACAGATAGACGGCCACAAACCCGAAAATATGGTGCATGGGCAGAAAGGCCAGGTTCTTGAGCGGGCCATCCGCCGCATCGTACATGATATCCACGTTTTCTCCCAGAAAATACTTGGCGTTCTCAATTTGCTTAGACATGGCAAAGCCGTCGTAAGCGTAGATCTTGGAGGTTCCCGTCGTGCCCGAAGTGCAGAGGCAGATCATATCCGCCCACTTTGGCTCATAGCTGTTTTTCGCCTTCTTTTCCAGCAGTTCTGCCGGGCGCAGCACCTTCACTTCCGGGTATTTCTCCTGCTCCTCGGTGATAATTCCAATGGCTCCGGATTCTGCCAAAAGATGCTGGGTGATATTCTGCTCGGCCCGAACGTCCAGCAGCAGCGGCACATTCCCGCTCATCAAAATGCCCCAGAGCATGGCCGGCCACATGGGCGAATTCTCCAGCTTAATGCCCACGCACTTATTTTTTGCCCCGATTTCCTTTTCCAGCGCCTGGCCCACGCCTCTGGCCAGCGCGCGGTATGCTTCATATGTAACAGTTGTCAGCGTTCCATCTTTTTCCGTCAGCTCCGCTGCCACCCGTTCGCCATATCCGCACATGATCTCAAACACATTGCGAAATGTATAGCTCTGGGGAAGCTTCAAGAGCGTCTCCATACATTCTTTTACCATTCGTTTCCTCACTCCTTGCCCTCACAGGGCCAAAGCAAACTATTGTATATTTTACCACAAAAAAGAGGGCGCCTGCAACTGCGCCCTCTCCGCTCGCTTCAGCGAACAGCCTTATTCTTAATCACCCGCGCCACCATCACCGTCATATCATCCCCAGCCTTTGCCCCATAAGCCGCGTAGGCATAGGAGAGAATCCGGTTTGCAATATCATCTGCATTGCGCAGCTCTGCCGCATCGCGAATCGCCTGATACAGCCCCTCATCTGCGTTCTCCAGATCCGCAACGCCGTCCGTAAACATCAGGATAATATCCCCATGCTCCAACTCCACATCGTAAACCACCGGCTCATAATCATCTAAAATGCCGATGGGCAGCGAGCCCGCATCCAGCTTGCGAATCCCGTTTCTGCCGATGATATACGAGTGCGGCGCTCCGATTTTGGTGAACCGCGCCTTGCCGTCGATGAGGTTGATCATGCAAAGATCCATCGTCGAGAAAATGTCGTCGCTGCTGCTCAAAATGAGCAGTTTGTTGATGGCATCCAAAATCGTCTTGTCGTCAAAGCTTGCGCGGTAGAAATCCTCCATCAGGGTTACGGCCGTGCGGCTCTCCCGGGCAGCGCGCTCGCCGCTGCCCATGCCGTCGCAAAGCAGCATCATATAGCGCCCATCCCGCAGTGCCTCGAAGGAATGCGTATCGCCTGAAATAGCGCTGCCCTCCTTTGGCATCATGGCGACGCCCGTCTGCAAGCTGTAGTTTTTCGCCTGCTCATAGCGCAACCGGCAATTTTTTCCGCAAACCGAATATCCCCGCGCTTTTTCCATGGGCATTCCGCACGCCCCCGAAACTGCGCGCCGAATCTTGGTCTCGCAGGCTTCCCTGCCGCCGCATCCCTTGACGACTAGATCCACATTCAGCGCCCCTGCCGAAAATTCCGCGCAAACCTCCCGCACAGGCACGCCAATCTCATCCAGCGCCAGCCGGATATTTTCCTCCATCTCGTCTCTAAAATCGATATCCACCTGCACTTCCCGCAGCAGCGAATCGATCACGCGCGAGACGCCGATCATCTGGTCCCCAATCATGCCGCGGCTCTCGGCAATTTTGCCCTCCCACTTGCTGTTGGTGTTGAACTTTTCAAATGTCATGGTGGCGGCAGAGATGAGCTTGTCCGCCCGAATGCACTTTTTGCTGAACGCGCCCAAATCCCGCTCGGTCAGCTTCTTCCCGCTGTCGTATTTGGCGTAGAGCTTTTGCATGAGCTCATAGGTCGCCTCGAAATTGACATCCCAGCAGCTTCTGAAAAACATGCAGTTGGCGCAGGCCTCTTCGGGGATATTCGCCATGGTATAGGAGATGTTGCCCTCCTCCCGGCTTTTGTTGGCCGATTCGCCGAATACTTTGGCAGAGTTTTGAAAGACTGTAGAGATCTCCTTCAATCTGCCCACCGTCAGCTCTCGAAACCGTTCTTCCCGCAGCGTCTGCTCCTTATTCCAAAATAGGTTTGCATCCACATAAACTTCCAGCTTTTCCACAAAGTTTCGGGGTGTAAATAGAAAAGCGATTGCCGCTATCACCATGCCGATAACCGAGACATTGCGCAGCTCCCCATAGCAGATATAGAAGACAAAAAACGCCTGGGTAACCAAAAAGCTCAGGCAGACGCCCGCGCGCTTCATCTTGCGGCAAGCCCCGGCGGCAAGCGCCGAGATGCCATAAGCCGCAATGTTGAGTGGGTTTGTCCCAACGATGACGCACGCCAATGCCGAGCACATACCCACGCCCGCACCGATTGCCGCCCCGCCGACATACGCCGCAAAGATCGAGACATACGCCGCCACAACCTCGCGCAGATATACACCGAACAGCGCCAAATCCCCTAGCCCCATCACGGCCAGCAGGCCCAGGAAGCAGAGGCTGATGATCTCCTCGTCCGAGAGCACTCTGCGCCGCCTGCCTGAAAATAGCCGCAGCGCCGTATGAAAGACGACGATCATCAGCAGTGTGATCAGCATCT
>JAHZHM010000193.1:1888-2128 GCA_019420265.1 Clostridiales bacterium | reverse complement strand
CCCCAATTTGAACGCCAATGTGCAGCCGAGGTAGGAGATGCCTGCCGCCGCCAGCGCAATCGGCGTCCGGGCTGGCAGCTTAATGGCCTGCGCGACAATCATCAGTGCCGCCGCAACGCCCACAACAGAAAAGCAGTATGGCGCGTTTGCCATATGCAGAGAGTACGTCGCCATGGAGGCCAGCACGCCGCCCAGCGCCATATACGGGTTGAGCACGCTCTGGTTCAAAAACGCCGCCAG
>JAHZHM010000193.1:0-1878 GCA_019420265.1 Clostridiales bacterium | reverse complement strand
CGCCGAACGGCCAGATGGTCTCCCCAATGCGCACTCTTCCGACCAAAAAACCGCCCAAAAATGTAATCGCCAGATAGATGGCGGTCCGCAGCGTAATATTCAGTTCAATTTTCCTTTGCCGCTCTTGCCTAGATTGCATTTCCCCACCTCATTTTATTATTCCAGTGAGAAAATTAGAACACGCAGCGCCCAGCAGAAAATGTCGCTCTGTGCACAAACTTTTTTACAAATTCTGCGAAAAATAAAGCCGAATTTTATGTTTCGCCAAAATGAGCCGCTATCTGATTTTATTCGCTATCTCGCCCAGTCTCTGCCGCTGCTCATCCGTGAGCATGGGGGAAACGCTTTGAATAAAGGATCGCAGACCCTCCTCTGTGAAACTGCCGTCCCGCTTGCCCTGCTCCACTTGCTCCAACAGCGCGGAAAAGAGCTCATCCTCGCTTTTGCCTTCATACTGGGCAATTTGCTCCTGAATCTGCTGGGCCTGCTCCTGCTTTTCCCTCGGAATTTCCTTCGCAATTCTCTCATCGACATTTTTCCCTTTTCGCCTTGCAAAATTTTTTAAATCTCTTGCCATAAAAATGCCTCCGTTTTTTATCAATATATGCGGCCCGCGTTTTTTTTGTGCACATCTATGCTTTTCTTGGAATAGGATAATAGGAAGAGCAAGGAGGTTTTTTACATGGAATATTGGAATCGAAAAATGCCCGAGCGCAGCGCCGTGCAGATGCCTGCGCCGCAAAAACCAAAGGAGAGTTCAGCTCCCCCTGCCCTTTCCGGCTCCTTGCAGTCGCTGCTCTCCATGGCGATGGTAAATGAGCTTTCCCAGCCCCAGATGCTCAGTTTGCTGCGCGATCTCTATCCCTATGCCGCGCCGCACGACCGCAATGCTATCGCCAATATCCTGGGCTATGAGCAGGCGGCCAAAGAGCTGGCTTATCATAGTTCCCGCCCCAATCTGGGCGGTTTCAGCATGAAAAAGCGCTATCTTACCGCCCAGGATCGCATGCTGGGTATGCTGGAAGTGTTCAAAAAGCACAATCCCGCGTCCGCCAAGAATTTTTCTCAGCTGGAGCGGGTTTTGCAGATGCAAAAGAAATTCTCTCGCATCGATCCAAACCGTCCGGAGAGCATGTTTTCCCTGCTCCCGCTTTTTGGCGGCCCGGATCTCAGCGGGATGGGGCAGATGATGAATATGGTAAAGAATATGAGCGAAAAGGGCGGCATGGAACAGATCATGAAAAACATGAGCGGCGCCTTTGGCGGAGGTATGCCGGGCAAGGAAAAGCCCTGATGCGCGCTGAAGCCAACCGCGAAAAGAGGCCAGCCCCGATAGGCGGTGGGTTTTATCTAGTTTTCGGCAGGGAGCCCTCTGCCAATCTCCCGAGGGGCGAATGCGTTTGGCCGAAAGAGTATAAAAAAGGCGGGATGAGCATTCATCCCGCTTTTTGCTATTTCGTTTCACTCGCCCGAATCGCTTCCAGCACCAGCTTCAGCGCCTGCTGAGAGGCGATATAGCGGATATGCTCTCTGCTCCCTGCTTTCTTGGAGCCGGAAAGATACCGCACAACTTTGGAATACCGCTCGGAACTCACCCCGAGATAGACCAGCCCCACCGGCTTTTCCGGCGTCCCGCCGCCCGGCCCGGCGATGCCCGTAACCGAGACGCCAATATCCGCCCCGGAAAGCCGCCGAATCCCCTCGGCCATCTCCCTGGCCGTCTGCTCGGAAACCGCGCCGAATTGCTCCAGCGTCTGATCCGAAACGCCCAAAAGCTCGTGCTTGATGCGATTTGCATACGAGCAGACTCCGCATTCAAACACATCGCTGGCGCCGGGAATCTCGGTGATCCGCTTGGAAATCAGCCCGCCTGTGCAG
>JAHZHM010000192.1:2316-4180 GCA_019420265.1 Clostridiales bacterium | reverse complement strand
CCGCCTCTGGCTCTCTTTTCGGGCGATACCGAGAGACAAAATACGCGAAATACGCCGCCTGCATATTCTCTCGGTTCTGATAGATGCGCGCCAGATGAAGGATAATCGGGCTCAGCTGCTGGTGATAGACTATCATTGCCGGATCATCTGCCTCTGCATAAGCCGAAAACGCACGCTCAAAGGTGATGAGCTGATTGACCCGGGCGAGTTTGCGCTCCAAAAAGCGCAGATGCTCGGCCTGGATTTGCTCTCCACCTCGGATTTTCTCCAGCTGCTCCAAGATCAATTTAGAAAACAGGAGGACGCCGCTCCATGCCCCGATCCTTCTGCTTCATGACAACGCTGTATACGATATTGAACATCAGGATACCCAGGCATACCAGGCAATAGCCGTATAAAAACAACTCGCTTTTCAACGCGCCTCACCTCCCTCATCCAGCGAGGCCCAATATTCTTTTAAAATATAATAGGATTGTTTGAGCCGCTCATGCGATGTAACGCGCTTTCCCCACCCTTTCATGGCGAAGAAATTCATAGGCACCCGATGCCCTTGCTCTCCAGAGCCAATCCCGGCATAGATACCATCGATCTGCAAGTTCTCGATGCCATAATGCTCATAATAGTCATCGTGGATCATCATTTCGGAGGGGTTGGAAAAATTGAGCAACTGCCAAGGGATGCGGATCTCGATATAGTCGCCGGAAAAGATGAAATCTGCAAGCGAATCGAAATCCTCTGCCGTCGGGCTGGCATTGCCATAGCGCAGCAGGCCGGTTTCATACCGTTCGCCCAGGGAAACCTCTCCTTCTCTTGCAGGAAGGATTCCCGCCAATTTCAGCGGAAGATAGATTTTCTCAAATTCCGGGCTATCCGAAGCAGGCGGATCCAGATAGGGATCGTAAGTATAGTATTCCGTGCCATACATTGCCCGCAAAACCTCATAGCGCTTTTGCACCAACACTCTGCTGTTTTTCTTTCCGTCAATCACGATGAGAAAATCGCTGGCGCGCTCGAATGCGACATCGTGCTCCCGGCAATAAGTGCTGCCGCTTTTGGGCGTGGTATCGAGGGGCAGATACAGCGTATCCTCCTCCGGGTTGAAATTTTCTTTCTTCACGAGAAAATAGAGGAACTTTTCATCATACATCATGGAGAGCTGCATATCTCCAGAAGAAATTACCGGCTCTACTTCGCTCCACTCAGAGAGATCTCCATCGACATAGCAGATGCTCTGCTCCTCTCCGGGATCGAAAGTCAACAGCCCAAAATACTGCTCATTCGTCTGGTAATCGCTCCAATACGGGGTGTTATCCAGATCTACCGCATGCCAAGTGTTCCATGTGCGCTTAAACCACTCATCCTGCCAGGAGAAAAGGCAGCTTCCGGCGCACCCAGCTTCCATAATATCCCGGTAGCAATCGATGAGCGCCTGCCCCTGCTCCTGCTCCGTCATGTGCCCTTGGTTGCGCCTTGTGTTTTCATCCTCCTGCGCCATGCCGCGGCCAGTCGTAACGCCATATTCGGATATGACAACGGGAACGCTGTGATACCGATTTAGCGCTTTGAGATAGGCCAGATAGGTGTTATATCGGCCGCTGGAATCATAATAATCTTCCTCTTGCAGATAGGCTTCTATGGATGGCGCTCCAAGCAGAGCAAGCCGATCTTGCAGCGTGAGATAGAGCAACCGCCCCAGCCTTTCTTTGAGTTCCTCCTCTGTGAGCTGCTCTGTCTGCCGCATATTTTCCAGATAATCCGGAAAATAGGGATAGACATGATAAGAGGCGAACATCCCTGCCTGGAAATTCGCCGTGCTTTTGATATGCTCCACATCGACACACGCCATCTTATTCTGATGCCATGC
>JAHZHM010000192.1:0-2262 GCA_019420265.1 Clostridiales bacterium | reverse complement strand
AGAAGGGATCTGTGATGGGCCAGTTGGAAAAGGCCACAAGCCTCTGCTGTTTATAGCGCTTGGTCTCATATTCGATGAGGTTATCTCCTGTGCGGCAAAGCATCGCCTCAAAAGGCGTCGCATCTGCGGTTGTATAGAGATAAACGCCGGAATAGCTGCTTTTCTCTTCGCTTTTCTGGTTGGTATAGGCAACCAGGCTGGTTTCCCATTCGGTTCCGACAATATAGCCAATAACCCACTGGGAAATATCTTTGCGATAGCTGCCCGAGCCCAGGCCGCGACCCAGGGAGAGCGTCTTTTGCCCATGAATAATATCCACCACCGTGCGGCAATCTTGCTGCAGCGTTTGGAAAAGCGCATCGTCGTATGCGTCGCAATGAGAGTTGGCGACATAATCGTTGATCCAAACGCCGTGAATCAGATAGAGCGGGTCTTCCCGCCCATTGTTATATTCATAGAATGCGTTATAGAAATCATCCTGCAAAATGGTATAGACGCGGATGGTGTTTGCACCCAGCTCCTGCACCTGCGCAAACCAGCGCAGATACGTCTGCTCATCGATGGCATAATCCGTCGCCCACTCTCCGGGGATACCAACGCCCATATCCACCCCGCGGATCTCAAAGGGCGCGCTCGTGCCCTGCTTGGATGTCAGGTAGATCTCTTTTTCTTTTGCGCACACAAAGGAGGTTACCTTGGCATTCGGGTTCCAATCGATATAAACGCCAAGCTGATAGTAGGCAATATTGCCCACCAGAAGCACCAAAACGACGATGCAAGTGGCGATGATAAATTTCTTCAAGCCTGGCCCACTCCTTTCTGCACCTCACCTTAATGGTTATACACTTTATTTCGCGAGGGATGCGCATACTGCCGCAGCGCGTGTATATTTTCATCCATCCACGCTCCGCGCTGGATAATCCAATTTTTCAGCTGCTGCACCGCCTCTTCATGGCTATGCAGGTTCCGAATCTCCGGAAGCAGCGCTTCCCAGCCGACTTCCCCGGAAATCTCGCCCGCCCATCTGGCGTTGTTGCGCTCTATAGCTGGCTCCAGGTATTCCAGCGTGCTATCGATATAATTCATCAGGTATTCTTCGTTTAAATAGGTCCCTCGCAGCTGTTCATACCGAGCTAAAACCTGCTCGACAAATGCCTCATCCCGAAACAGCATGAAAAACCATGCGCGCCGCACCAGGAAAAAACCCGCTACGCTTCCCTTGTTCTCCTGATAGTTATCGCAGGCATTGTTAAAATCCCATACGCACAGCTTGAATTTCCCTCCGACTTCTTTGTAGATATAGGTGGAATAGTTGCCGGCGTCATAGTTGCTGGTGAACTCGTTGAGAATGAAATAATCCACAAAACTCTGTGTATCAATCATGTTCCAATAGCCGTAATCGTCCGTATCATAGTCATAGGAGAACAGCGCCTTTTCAAAGGCAGAATAGTCTTGCTCGATATGCCGGGATAGCTCCGGCGTGAGCTTGGAAAGGCCGGGATAGCGGATGGCAACATCCTGGCTGATGTTGAACACTCGCTCGTTATAGGTATAGATATCCCGCGTTGTGCCCAGCTCTTTTTCTGTAGGCCGATCGATGCGCAGCAGATATCCTGTTCCTTCGGATTTCTTCACATTCTTGCTCAAATTCAGGCGGCAGTTTTTCCCGCTGGTGATGCTCTCCGTCATCAGATAGAGGCCCTGATACTCTCCATCCAACACCAGCTCGCAAAAGCGCACGTTTGGCGCATAATCCATGATCTCCCCTGCGATGTTGTACCATAAATAGTTGCGGATGAGGGATTTATCCAAAATTGGGCCATGCAGCACCCATTCATGGTGGCTGTCCATCCCCATCACGGCATAATTCTCGTTTTCCCCCTGGCTGTCTACAAAATTCAGCGCATAAGAGAGCTTGGGGAAGCGCCGGGAAGAGTTGCCCCGAATGCGAAATTGGCAATCTGTGGAAAAATCCGGCGCATCTGTCGGATGGTTATTGGCGTTTTTGTTATCAATGACAGCGGCCTTGACCGTAATGGTTGTGCTTCCGTCTGCTGCCGTAGTATATGTCCTTTGCTCGTAGCGATCTCTTTGCTCGGTTGGCGCGCCGGGAATAGTCTGGCCGCCCGTCTCGATGACGACAAGGGGCAAATGCGAACAAAGCTGCGCGCCATCGCAATCGCAGCCTGTATCCCAGCGGGCGGTGAGATGCTGGTGCACACGGCTATAGTTGCGCTGCTCTTCCTTTTCCATGGGCACCAG
>JAHZHM010000191.1:993-3184 GCA_019420265.1 Clostridiales bacterium | reverse complement strand
TCTTAATATTCGATTCCTTTGCGCGCGGGAGCTTTGTGCGATGTGTAGGGATGTTTGATAGCGCGCATTTCGGTGGCGTAATCTGTCAGGGCGAGAAGCGCTGGCGTGGGAGCGCGGCCAGTCAGAACGACTTCGCATTTTGCGGCGCCAATGGCCTGGCAGAGCTCGGTCTCCGTCAAAATGCCCTGGGAGAGTGCATCCAGCGCCTCATCGAGGATGACGATCTCATATGCGCCGCTGGCCATATGCCGACGGGCCTCTTCAAACAATGCGTGCTGTGCGCGGCAGTATTCCTGCTTTTTGGCCGGGGGCATTTGCCAGAGAAATTCGGCCGGGCCCTCCGTGAGAATTTGCGCACCCGTTTTGCGCAAGGCCTGCACTTCGCTGCTTGCTCCGTCCTTTAAAAATTGGCAAAACAGGGCTTGAAATCCAGCGCCCAGGCAGCGCAGGCAAAGCCCGGCGGCGGCAGTCGTCTTGCCTTTGCCATCCCCATAATATAGATGAACGCAATCTTCTTCCATAAAAACACTCCTTCTTTTTCTTATTATTATACCATCTCATCGACGCGTGAGCCGTCAAGAAACGCCGGGCCTCGGAAGAGAGTGTCCTTTTCGTTTCCGCCGCGCATCCATTATACCATGCGCGCGGCGCTTGAAGCCCCAGGCAAATTGTGTTACACTTTTTTTGACTGACAGGAGGAGCTTATGAAGAAAACACACTTCTTTCTCATATTTTTATTGATTATGTTGCTTGTGCCTTTGGGGGCAGGAGCGGCAATTTTGGATGAACTCCCTCTGGAAAAGGGTGCGACGGGGCAGAGCGTCGTCATGGTGCAGCAGCGCCTCATTGATCTGGGCTATCTGCATTTTCGGCCAACGGGCTCCTATGGCGATATGACAAAATCCGCAGTTGCCAGCTTTCAGGCGCGCAATGGGATCTCCTCAACGGGCATTTTCGGTGAGAATACCTTTTCCAAGCTCTATAGCCGTGGCCTCATGCGCACGGCAGGCAACCCCGGGATTCCGAGAGTGATTGGTCCGGGCGGGCAGGGCAAGCCCGAGCCGGGGGAACTGGCGAAGTGGCAAGAGGTAAACAACGTGTTTACGGTGGGCCAAACGGCGACTGTGATGGACTATAAGACGCAAAAGACCTATCAAGTGCGGCGCACAGGCGGTGAAAATCACGTAAATGCCGTCTTTGCAGAGGCGCAAGGCGAGCAGGTGTTTCTATCCTGTTTTGGCGGAAGCTATACTTGGGAGAAGCGCCCGGCGATTGTAGAAGTGGGCGGCAGGCGCTTTGCAGCATCCATCTTCGGAACGCGCAATGCGGCTGGAGAAATCGATATTTACTTTTTCGAGAGCGGCTCTGATATGGGCGGCATTCCGGATGCCGAGCATCACAGCAATGTCTATCAGGCGGCGGAGACAAGCGCATGAGGATGATCAGGCAGATTGCGCCGCAAAAGCGCAATAAAAACCGCTATAATATTTCGGATGAAGATGGCTTTCTGACGTCCCTTTCCGTGGAAACTGTGCTGCGCTATCATCTCAAAGAGGGAATGCAGGTTTCGGATGAATTGCTGGAAGAGATGAAGCAGGAGGATACCGTCAAATATGCCAAGGAGATTGGCGTGGCATATGTCGCCTATGCGCCGAGAACCAAGCGGCAGCTGGAGCAGCATCTGGCCAAAAAAGGGATTGATGCGCATAGCATTGCCCAGGCGGTGGAGATGCTGGAAAAATACTCCTATCTGGATGACGCGGCCTATGTGCGGGAGTTTGTGCGCAGCTATGGGGAAAAACTGGGCGCCGGGGCGATGCGGCAAAAGCTCATGGAGCGGGGCGTGAGCAGGCAGGTGATCGAGGAGAATCTGCAGCTTTCCCAGGAAGGGCAGCAGGCGGCGGCTTTGGCGCTGGCACAAAAGCTGCAGCGAAAGTATGCGGATCAACCCGAGCAAAAACGCAGGCAGAAGATGTTTGCCGCGCTTGCCCGCCGTGGATTCTCCTACGACGATATTCGCGCGGTTCTCGGTGAATTGGGAGAAGAAGATGAGCTATTTTGAGAGGCTAAAGGCGCATTTTGATGCGCAGGATATCGAACTGTTCTGCCTGGAAGAGGTGGATTCGACCAACACATTTCTCAAAAAGAGGGCGGCGGATGATTTTCCGCCGCCCCACGGGCCGGTTAAATG
>JAHZHM010000191.1:0-983 GCA_019420265.1 Clostridiales bacterium | reverse complement strand
CGGCGGAGCATGAGATGCTGGCAGTCGCCCTGCGGCAGACGGCTGGCCGAGGGCGCCTGGGCAGAGCCTGGAGCTCGGAGGGGGAGAATGTCTATGCCAGCTTCTACTACCCCGTCTCTCAGCAGGAAATGGGAGCCATCACGCTGTGCGTGGCGCTGGCTGTTTCAGATGCCATTCGGGAACTGGGCGTTGAGACGCAGATCAAATGGCCGAATGACATCTATGCCCAGGGCCGCAAGCTTTGCGGCATTTTATGCGAGGGCATCTATGAGGGGGCGCATCTGAAGGGGATTGTCATTGGCATCGGTGTCAACGTCAATCAGGCGCAGTTTGATGTGGAAATTGCAGAGCGGGCCATTTCCATCAGAACTATCCTGGGGAGAGAACAGAGGCTGGAAGAGGTTGTCTTTGGGTTAAAACGGCATCTGGATGCCCAGCTGGAACGCTTTTTTGCCCAGGGCTTTTTGCCGCTGCGAGAGGAATACCAAGCGCGTTCTTATTTGCAGGGAAAGGAAGTCTGCGCAGGCGAAGCAGAGGGGCTTTGCATCGGCGTTTCGGAAGAGGGAGATCTGCTGCTGCAAACGCAAAGTGGCCAGGTACGGCGTATTCGGTTTGGGGAAGTAACACAGCGAATACGGCCCAAAAAAGCATAGAAGAAGGAGGATGGGAGCGCATCCTCCTTTTTTTGTCAAAAGTCTTGCCCCAAATATGAATAAAAGGTAAATAGATGGAAATTGAAAATAAGGAGAGATTTCAAGAGATAACAAGAAATAAAATGTGAAAATTGCGCGTTTTTCGAATGTCGTAAATCTTGTATAATTTGGTAACTTCTCTATAATAATAATTGTTAGCACTCGATGCTAAGGAGTGCTAACAACCATTTGATTCAATGCTGATAATTTTAAGGAGGATTTGGAAATGAAGCTAAAACCGTTGGCGGATAGAGTTGTCATCAAGTCGGTTGAAGTTGAGAAAGTAACGAA
>JAHZHM010000190.1:1950-9908 GCA_019420265.1 Clostridiales bacterium | reverse complement strand
ACGACCTCAAAGGGCTGCTGGCGGATATCTTTGTGGGGCGCGTGCGCGGATAGAGGGCGGCGGGCAGAGGGCTCGCCGTTTTGATTTGGCGTTGACAAGCGGTGCAAAGGGTGTATAATAAAAGAAATAATAGCTGATGCAGCGATGATCCGGATAGTAGCAAATGCAATCCGCTCCTAAGAGAGGCGCCCCTGGGCTGGAAGGGCGCTGGGCGGGCAGAATGCGAAGACCAGCCGGGGAGTGGGCATCCGTTGGCGGCGATAACGCAAACTTGAGCGGGCTTTCCGGGAAGGAGAGCTTATCAGGGTGGAACCGCGGGCCGTGGTGGCTCGTCCCTTAACGATGTTGTTAAGGGATTTTTTATTTTAGGCCCTTGGCATCATGGAAAGAGCGCCTTGCTCTGGCTGGGCGGCAGAGATACAAAAAGGTATAAGAAAAGGAGAGAGCAGATGGAGATTCAACTCAAAGACGGGAGCAAACTTGCCCTGGCAGACGGCGCTTCGGCGAGAGAAGCGGCGGAGCAGATTTCGGGCAAGCTGGCAAAAGCTGCGCTGGCAGCCAGGATAAATGGAGAGACGGCGGATTTGGCCACGACGCTGACGGATGGCTGCACACTGGAAATTCTGACGGCGGAAGACCCGGAAGGGCTGCGCGCGCTGCGCCATACGGCCAGCCATGTTCTGGCCGAGGCGGTAAAGCGGCTGTATCCGCAGGCTAAGCTAGCGATCGGCCCTGCCATTGATGATGGCTTCTACTATGATTTCGATGTCGAAGGTGGCTTCTCCAATGAGGATCTCGTGAAAATCGAGAAAGAGATGAGTAAAATCGTCGCGGAAAACAAACCCATGGTGCGCAAAAATGTCTCCCGGCAGGAGGCGATTGAGCTGATGCAAAGCCGCGGCGAGGATTATAAGCTGGAGCTCATCCGGGATTTGCCTGAAGATGAGGAAATTTCGCTCTATTATCAGGGAGAATTTGTGGATCTCTGTGCGGGCCCGCATGCGCCTTCCACGGGCAAAGTGAAGGCGTTTAAACTGACCAGCCTGGCCGGGGCATACTGGCGGGGCAACGAGAAGAACAAGATGCTCAGCCGCATTTACGGCACAGCCTTTGAGAAAAAGGCGCTGCTGGATGAGCACTTGGCGCGCATTGAAGAGGCCAAAAAGCGTGACCACAACAAACTGGGCCGCGAGCTGGAATATTTCACGACGGTGGACGTCATCGGCCAGGGCCTGCCGCTGCTGCTGCCCAAGGGCGCCAAGGTCATTCAAGTTTTGCAGCGGTTTGTGGAGGACGAGGAGGCCAAGCGGGGCTATGTGCTCACCAAAACGCCCTATATGGCCAAGCGGGAGCTTTACCAGATTTCCGGGCACTGGGATCACTATACGGACGGCATGTTCGTTTTGGGTGATAAAGACGATCCCAATGCGGAAGTTTTGGCGCTGCGCCCCATGACCTGCCCCTTCCAGTATTATGTCTATATGAACCGCATGCGCTCCTATCGGGATTTGCCCATGCGCATGGGGGAGACTTCCACCTTGTTCCGCAACGAGGAGTCGGGCGAAATGCACGGCCTGATCCGTGTGCGGCAGTTTACCATCTCGGAAGGACACTTGATCTGCACGCCCGAACAGCTGGAAGAGGAGTTTAAGGGCTGCGTGGAGCTGGCGAAATTTATGATGGATACGCTGGGCTTCTCGGAAGACGTCAGCTATCGCTTCTCTCAGTGGGATCCGAACGACAAAGAGAAGTATATCGGAACGCCCGAACAGTGGGAGGAAGCCCAGAGCATGATGGGCAGAATTCTCGATCATATCGGCATCGAATACAGCATTGGCGTTGGTGAGGCGGCTTTCTATGGGCCCAAGCTGGATATCCAGATGAAGAACGTCCACGGCAAGGAGGATACCATCATCACCATCCAGATAGACCAGATGCTGGCAGAGCAGTTTGGCATGGAATATGTGGACCGGGACGGCAAGAAAAAGCGGCCGTATATCATCCACAGAACTTCGCTGGGCTGCTATGAGCGGACGCTGGCGCTGCTCATCGAAAAATATGCCGGCGCGCTGCCCCTTTGGATGGCGCCCGAGCAGGTGCGCATCATGACGGTTGCGGAGAGCGCCAATGAATATGCCAAGGCGCAGGCGGCTAAGCTGGAAGCCATGGGCCTGCGGGTGAGCGTGGATGACAGAAACGAGAAGATCGGCTATAAGATCCGCGAAGCCCGGGGCGAGCGCATCCCGTATATGCTGGTTGTGGGCGAAAAGGAAGCGCAGGAGGGCACATTCGCCGTCCGCAAGCGCGGCGCAGGCGAGATTGGCAGCATGCCAGTTGAGCAGTTTCATCAAATGGTGCTGGAGGAAGTCGCCCAGAAGGTGATTTTCTAGAAAAATAGAGCGAAGCGAAAGGGCATCCCGGGGAGGATGCCCTTTTTTTGCGCCTGCAAAATGAGCGAGGCATAACTCTTGAAAGAAGCGGCATACAATGATACAATGGCTCTATATGAAAAGTTTGGAAAATTGGAGAAAGAGATACAGATGCAGCAGGAAACTAGGCTGATTCTTCCCGAAAACTATGATGCGAAGCTCAATATTCGCCAGACGGAAGAGGCAATTAAACTGATCAAAGACAGATTCGAGCGCGAACTGGCGGCGGCGCTGAATCTGCATCGCATTTCTGCGCCGCTTTTTGTGCGGCCGGATAGCGGACTGAATGACAATCTGAACGGCGTGGAGCGGCCGGTGCAGTTCGATTTGAAGGATACGGGCGAGCAAGTGGAGATCATCCACTCCCTGGCCAAATGGAAACGCATGGCGCTGCGGCGCTATGGCTATGGCGTAGATGAGGGAATCTACACAGATATGAACGCCATCCGACGGGATGAGGAGATGGATAACCTGCACTCCATTTATGTGGATCAGTGGGACTGGGAGCTGACCATCAGCCGGCAGGAGCGCAGCCAGGAGTTTCTGCGGGATTTGGTCGGCAGAATTTACGAGGCGCTGCGGCGGACGGAAAATGCTGTGATGGAAAAGTATCCCTGCCTGGAGCGGTATGTCCCCGAAGAGCTGCATTTTATCACGACGCAGGAGCTGGAAGATCGCTATCCCGCGCTCTCTCCCAAGGAGAGGGAAGATGCCATCACAAAAGAGCTGGGAGCTGTTTTCCTGATGCAGATTGGCGGCGCGCTGAAGAGCGGCAAAAAGCACGATGGCCGCGCTCCGGATTACGACGATTGGAGCCTGAATGGGGATATTCTCGTGTATTATCCCGTTCTGGGCCGGGCGTTTGAGGTTTCCTCCATGGGCATTCGCGTGGATGAAGAAGCCATGAGAAGACAGCTGGAGCTGGCAGGCTGCCCCGAGCGGGCGCAGCTGCGCTTCCATCAGGAACTGTTGGAAGGGAAACTGCCTTTGACGGCTGGTGGCGGAATCGGGCAATCCCGGCTTTGCATGCTGCTGCTGGGCAAGGCGCATATTGGCGAAGTGCAGGCTTCCATCTGGCCGAGGCAGATGCGGGAGCGCTGCGAGCAGGAAGGCATTTGGCTGCTATAGCGAGAGCGCGGCCAAAGGGCGGAGCCTTGGCATTTTGCGCCGCGTATGGGTCGGACAAGCGCGGCAAGGTTAAACTTCCAGAATTTGCGCATACTAGGATAGGAGAGCGGCGCTCGGAAACGCGGCAGGCGGAGCAAAAGCGCGGCTAAAAAATAGGAGGGAAGCAATGGTCACTGTAAAACAGCTATTCCGAGGCCCAGAGGAGTTTTTGGGCAAGGAAATTGAGGTGGGCGGATGGGTGCGCACCATAAGAGACAGCAAAGCTCTGGGCTTTATCGAGCTGAACGACGGCACGTTCTTTAAGAACTTGCAGATTGTGTTTGAGGATGGTATTGTCGAGAATTTCAAAGAGGTCTGCAAAATCGGTGTGGGCTCTTCGATTACCTGCCGGGGAACGCTGGTGGAAACGCCTGAGGCGCGCCAGCCTTTCGAGCTGAAGGCCGCGGAGATCGTGCTGGAAGGCAGCTGCCCCGGCGACTATCCGCTGCAAAAGAAGCGGCATTCCATGGAATATCTGCGCACCATCGCGCATTTGCGGCCCAGAACCAACACATTCTCTGCGGTTTTCCGGGTGCGCAGCGCGGTGGCCTATGCGATTCATAAATTCTTCAATGAGAGGGGCTTTGTCTATGTGCATACCCCGCTCATCACAGCCAGCGACTGCGAAGGCGCAGGCCAGATGTTCCATGTGACGACGCTGGATATGGAAAATCCGCCCAAGACGGAGCAGGGCGCCGTGGATTACTCCCGGGATTTCTTCGCAAAGCCCGCGAATCTGACGGTCTCCGGCCAGCTGGAGGGCGAGACGTTTGCCATGGCGTTCCGCAAAATCTACACCTTCGGGCCGACGTTCCGCGCAGAAAACAGCAATACGCCCCGGCACGCTTCCGAGTTTTGGATGATCGAGCCGGAAATTGCATTTGCAGATCTGGCGGATAATATGGACCTGGCGGAGGAGATGGTCAAATATATCATCACATACGTCCGCGAGAACTACCCGGAGGAGATGGAATTTTTCGGAAACTTCATCGATAAGGGTCTGATGGAGCGGCTGGACAACATCGTGAATTCGGATTTTGCCCGCATCACCTATACCGAGGCTGTGGAGATTTTGGAGAAATCCGGGCAGAAGTTTGAATATCCCGTCAAGTGGGGCGTGGATTTGCAGAGCGAGCACGAGCGCTATATCACCGAGCAGGTGTTCAAAAAGCCGGTGTTCGTCACGGGGTATCCCAAGGAGATCAAGGCGTTCTATATGCGCCTGAACGACGACGGCAAGACTGTCGCGGCGATGGATCTGCTGGTGCCCGGCGTGGGCGAGATCATCGGCGGCAGCCAGAGAGAGGAGCGCCTGGATATTCTGGAGGCGCGCATCGAAGAGCTGGGCATGCAAAAAGAAGACTACTGGTGGTACCTGGATACCCGCAGGTTTGGCGGCGTCAAGCACGCGGGATATGGCCTCGGGTTCGAGCGCATGATCATGTATCTGACGGGGATGACCAATATCCGCGATGTTTTGCCCTTCCCGCGGACGCCAAAATCGGCAGAGTTTTAAAAAGGACGGCAGAGCGCGGAAAAAGGATGCGTTCTGCCGCTTTTTGATTGCATAGAATGGGAAAAATGATGGCCGCGGGGCTGGTGCGGCAGAGGAATAACAGGTTTTGGCCTGAGAGGAAGGATAGAGGAAAATGGAAAAAAGCGGGCCGTTGGTGCTTGCAATAGATTGCGGGACACAGAGCCTTCGCGCGCTGATTTTTGCAAAAGATGGGCAGATATTGGTGCAGGAGACGCTGACATATGAGACGCCGTATCTTTCGCCCGAGCCGGGATATGCAGAGCAAAACCCGGAGTTTTACTATCAGACGCTGTGCCAGGCAACCCGGGCATTGAAAGAGAAGGAGCCGAAGCTATTTGCGAGGGTGGAGGCGCTGGTGCTCACGGGAATACGGGATAGCGTGCTCTGCCTGGATAGCAGCATGCGGCCCATCACGCCCTGCATTCTCTGGCTGGATGAGCGCCTGGCGGAATGCAAAAAGCCCATGCCCTTCTTATACCGCGCCGGCTTTGCGGTTGCCGGCATGAGCGAATGCGCCGCCTATTCCAGAGAACATTCGGTATGCAACTGGATTCAGCAAAACCAGCCGGAAATTTGGGCGCAAACCTATAAGTTCATTCAGATCTCCGGCTATTTGATCTATCGGCTCACAGGCGTGCTGGCGGATTCCATCGCTGCGCAAATCGGGCATTTGCCGCTCAACTACAAGAAAAAGAAGTGGATGAGCAAGTGGAACATCAAATACGCGGTGTTCAATGTTCCGGCGGAAAAATTCCCGGCGCTGGCCATGCCGGGGGAGGTTTTGGGGCATATCACGCAGGAGGCCAGCCAGGATAGCGGCCTTCCGGCAGGGCTTCGGCTGATTGCCGCCGGATCGGATAAAGGCTGCGAAGGGCTGGGCAGCGGGTGCATCGATGGCAGCACGGCCAGCCTCAGTTTTGGGACAACCTGCACAGTGCAGCTGACGACGGAGAAATATGTGGAGCCGCAGCGCTTTTTGCCGGCGTATCCGGCGGTGCTGCCGGGAAAATATAACCCGGAAATTCAGATTTACCGCGGGTTTTGGATGGTAACCTGGTTCAAGGAGCAGTTCGCCCGGATGGAGACAGAGGCAGCCGAGGAGTTTGCAGGCACGGCGGAGCAGATGTTGGATGAGAGTCTGCGTTTCACGCCGCCTGGCGCAGATGGGCTGCTGGTGCAGCCATATTGGGGGCCGGGGCTCAAAACGCCAGAGGCCAGAGGGGCGATGATAGGTTTTCACAGCGGGCATACCCGGGAGCATATTTACCGGGCGATCATCGAGGGGCTTTGCTATGCCCTGCGAGACGGCCTGGATGAGATGAGCAGGCGGGCCGGGATGCGGCCAGAGGCGCTAACGGCGAACGGCGGCGGGGCAAAGAGCGATGCGGTTTGCCAAATCGCGGCTGATGTATTTGGATTGCCGGTTTACCGGGTGCAGACGCATGAGACATCTGCGCTGGGGGCAGCGGCAGTCGGCTTTTTCGGCTTGGGGGAATACCGCTCCGTGGAAGAGGCAGCCCGGAAAATGGCGCATCGCAAAAAAGCTTTTCTGCCGGATGCGAAAAACCATGCGCTCTATGATGAAATTTACCGGCAGGTTTACCGGGGAATGTATGAGAAAGTGCGCCCGATGTACCGCGATATGCGGGGAATTTATCGGGCGAGAGACAAGAAATAGCAAGCGAACTTATGGTAAGAGGACAAAATGCGAGAGATGGGAGGAAATTTTGATGGTAGATTTGGAATATGGGCCTATCCTTTGCACACAGGGGCCGCATAAGGGAAGAATCGGATATTACGATGATGAGGAGATTGATTGTGATTTGTGCGAGGAAAAATGCTGCTTTGCGACTTGCACAAAGGATATATATTGCGAAGAGTGCCCGGATTATCCAGAGGATGGCAGAAACTGCCGCGAGTTTGCCATTGTTTATTGGGGAGAACCACTTTTATGCAGTGAATACTCGATGATTCCAATGGAGTATTGCACCAATACCATTCCGATGCAGGCGCTTGCCTGCCGCACAGAGGCGCTGCAAAGCAGCATTGCGCGAGCGAAAGATAATAAAAGAAAGGCGAAGCTGCTGCTGGAGCTGGAATATGTGCAGAAATTATTTTATGAAAAGCACATTCAATCCATTTTTGTAGAGCAAAAGGGCAAGAAGTTGTTCATCTCGCATTCCTCAAAAGACAAAGCATTTGCAAACTGCCTCTACGCTGATTTGGTTGAAAAGGGGCATAATCCCTGGCTGGATGAGAGGGATATTAGAGCAGGGGCATCTATTCCGACAGAGATACAAAAAGGATTATCCTCGGCAGATTATATTTTGGTGCTGCTTTCCCCAAACTCGGTGGCTTCGGAGTGGGTCAAGGCAGAGTGGGAGGCGCTGTTCTGGGAGGAGATGAATACCCGAAAAATTAAGGTCATTCCGCTGCTCATAGAGGATTGCGAGATTCCGACATTTCTCAAGGTCAAGAAATACATCGATTTCCGCCAAAACTATCTGCAAGGCATGAATCAGCTTTTGCAGGATATCGCTTAGCAGAGGGATACAAAAAAACTGCCCGTTTGGGCAGTTTTTTTGTGCCGCTATTGGAGTGCGATCCAGTAGCGCTGGGTGATGCGGCATCCCTCGGCAATTTCGTTTTCCAATACTCCGCCGCAGGCTAGGATGGTTTTGGCGGAGGCGATATTTTCCTTATCGCAGGTGATCAGCACTTTTTCCAGGCCGAGGTTTCGGCACTCCGCCAGGCCAAGGAAGAGCATGGCTTTGGCGTATCCCTTTCTGCGCTCGCTTTTGCGGATGCTATAGCCAATATTGCCG
>JAHZHM010000190.1:0-1940 GCA_019420265.1 Clostridiales bacterium | reverse complement strand
GTTGAGCCGGTGGCGGATATCGATGATGCCGACCATCTTTCCATCCTCCTTGCGCAGGCAAAGCAGCGTCGTCGCCGGGACGAGGCCGGCAGAGACCGTCTCTTCGCTGGCGTTTTGGCGGATCGATTGCAGCCAGGAGGCGTAATCCGGGAGCTCTTCCAGACGCGCGCCGCCGTGCAGGGATTCCCCGTTTTGGGCGAACTCCTGTCGATACGCCATCACCTGAGTTTCGTGTGCTTCGGATGGGATGGCGAGCAGAAGCTCGGGTGCCCGAGACTGCTCCGCCTTGCAGCGTGCGGCGATTTCCGGCGCGTGATCCGAAAGATGGATCATCAGATCGATGGCATAGGTTTTCTGCATCTTTTTGAGCGGCAGAAAGAGCGGCGCAAGCAGGCGCAGCGGCCAGCGCTTCATGCGGATTTCTTCTGTAAAGATGGCGCGTGTGCCGCCGGGCACGGCGCAGAACTCGCCCAGCCATTGGCCGGTAAACTGCTCGCCCTCCATCTCAAAGGCATAGCGGCGGCTTGGCTGATTCTCTGTGATGGTAAAATGTGTGCGGCTGCCGTTTTTGGCAGTCTCCGTAAAGGCATTGCCGCCTTCGCGAATTTCCAGCCCATCCAGATCGCTGCGCCATTGCCAGCACTGCAGATCTGCCACTGCATGATAGACTATCTCGGGCGGATAGGGAAAAACGGCCTGGTAAACAGAGTTTGGCATGATGGTCCTCCTTTTTTGATCGAAAAAAGCCCGGGGCAGGGCATGAGCGGCTGCCTTCCGGGCCTTAGACTGCCGGATTTTGGCTCTCTATTCAAATAGATGCAGGAAATCCAGCGTGGAGAAATAGTCTTTTGGGGTCTCTGCCCGGCGCAGCAGCTGCACGCTGCCATCTTCTTTGAGCAGCAGTTCGGCGCTTCTCAGCTTGCCGTTGTAGTTATACCCCATGGAATAGCCATGGGCGCCGGTATCGTGAATGCAGAGATAGTCGCCCAGCTCGATTTTGGGCAGCAGGCGATCTACGGCAAATTTATCGTTGTTTTCGCAGAGGCCGCCGGTTACATCGTAGAGATGATCGGCAGGCGCGTTTTCCTTGCCCAGGACCGTGATGTGGTGATATGCGCCATACATGGCCGGCCGTATGAGATCGACGGCGCAGGCGTCTAGCCCAATATAATTCTTATAGATTTTCTTCTCGTGCATGGCCTGGGCGATGAGGCAGCCGTAGGGGCCCGTCATGAAGCGGCCAAGCTCGGCCATCAGCGAGATATCGCCCATGCCGGCAGGGATGAGCACCTGCTCATAAACCTGGCGCACGCCTTCGCCGATTTTGAAGATGTCGTTGGCCTGCTCCTCCGGGAGATAGGGGATGCCGATGCCGCCCGAGAGATCGATAAAGCTGATATGCACCCCAAGCTCCTGATGCAGCTCGACGGCCAGCTGGAAGAGCTGGCCCGCCAAAACGGGGTAGTAGTCGTTGGTGACAGTATTGCTGGCCAAAAATGCGTGCAGGCCAAAATGCTTGACGCCAAGAGCGCTCAGACGGCGGAAGCCATCGAAAAGCTGCTGTTTGGTAAAGCCATATTTGGAATCCTTGGGGTTGTCCATAATATCGTTGCCGATGGAAAAATAGCCGCCTGGGTTAAACCGGCAGCAGATGGTTTCGGGAATGGGAGAAAACATCTGCGCGATGGTATCGATATCCGAGTAGTCGTCCAGATTGATGATGGCGCCCAGTTGGTGCGCATAGGCAAAATCTTCCCTAGGCGTGCAGTTAGAGGAAAAGACGATCCGATTGCCGGTTGCGCCCAGCGCCTCTGCCAGCATGAGCTCGGTGTAGGAAGAGCAATCCAGCCCCATGCCTTCCTGCAAGAAAAGGTTCAGCAGGCCGGGCGTGGGCGCGGCTTTGACGGCGAAATACTCCTGAAACCCCGGGTTCCAGGAAA
>JAHZHM010000019.1 GCA_019420265.1 Clostridiales bacterium | reverse complement strand
CTCCTGCGAGAGATCGACCTTGTAGATATGCGGCCGATAGGGCCTCTTATATTCATCCCAGAAGGTCTCGAGATCCTGCTTGGCATATTCTCTGCTGGCCATCATGCCAGGCGATTGATAGACCTGCTTGCCTTCCTGGAATACGGGCACCAATAGCTCTTTGATATAGTAATTGGTAATCGTCATACGTTTCCAGGTCTCGACGGGATCGAAAATAGTCAGCGGATGCTGTGTATCGATGCTCTCATGCTCCAGCATGATGAGATCAGCGATGGATTTATGCGTGTTGCCATCGTAGATGCGCACAACTTTTTTGAGGCCGGGGTTTGTGATCTTCCAGAAATTTTCGCTGATCTTGATGCGCGGCTGCATTTTTCCATGCCGCTCGATGGCCGCCAGCTTATAGACCCCGCCCAGAGCCGGACAGTTTTCGCTGGTGATCAGCTTGGTGCCCACGCCCCAGGTATCGATGCACGCCCCCTGGTTGCGCAAATCCCGGATAATCGCCTCGTCCAAATCACTGCTGGCGCAGATCTTCGCATCCGGGAAGCCCGCCTCATCCAGCATCTTTCTGGCCATGCGCGAGAGATAAGCCAAATCGCCGCTATCCAACCGGATACCCATGGGCTCATAGCCCTTTTCCCGCAGCTCCTTGAACACGGTAATCGCATTGGGAACGCCGCTGCCCAGGGTATCGTAGGTATCCACCAGCAGCAGGCAGGCCTGCGGGAACACTTCCGCATAAGCGCGGAACGCCTGCAGCTCGCTGTCAAAGCTCATGATCCAGCTATGGGCATGCGTGCCTGCCGGAACGCCGCCAAACATTTGCGTTGTCAGGACGTTGGATGTCGTATTGCAGCCGCCGATGATGGCCGCGCGCGCGCCGTAAATGCCGGCATCCGGGCCCTGAGCGCGCCGCAGACCAAATTCCAGCACAGCTCCGCCTTCCGCCGCATGGCAGACTCTGCTGGCCTTCGTCGCAATCAGCGTCTGGTGGTTGATGATATTGAGCATAGCCGTCTCGATGAGCTGCGCCTGCGCAATGGGCGCGCGCACCCGGATGAGCGGCTCATAGGGGAAAACTACCGTTCCTTCGGGCATGGCGTAGATCTCGCCGGTAAAGCGGAAATCGCGCAGATACTCGAAAAAGTCCTCATCGAACAGGTTCAGCGTGCGCAGATAGTCGATATCCTCCGCAGAAAAATGCAGGTTATTGATGTATTCCATCACCTGCTCCAGCCCTGCAAACACAGCATATTTGGATTCCCCTGCTCCCTTGCGGAAAAACACGTCGTAGACTGCGATATTCTCGTGCGTCTTTTCCCGGAAATAGCCATACATCATGGTAAGCTGGTAGAGATCCGTCATCATCGTCAAGTTTCTCATGTCAGTCTTGCTCTCCCTTCTCTTCCTCGCCCTGCGCCGCCTCCTCGGGCACATCGCTCTCCTGCGCTCCCTGCTCTGCGCTTTTCTCCTGCTCCTGCGCCTGCTCCGGCTCTTTGCCGGGCTTTTGGTATCCCAGGCTATAGATGCCGTAATACTCCTTATTCTGCGCTGGTCTGCGGTGCATATACCAGAGGTAGACCGCGCCAAACAAAACCAGGATCGCGCTCAAAAGCTGCGAGACGCGGATCACACCCGGGATCATCCAAAGGCTATCCGTCCGTAGGCCTTCGATAAAGAACCTGCCCACTCCATACAGCGCCAGATACGCTACAAACACATTGCCCTTATTCTTGGCGCGCTTAAAATACCAAA
>JAHZHM010000189.1 GCA_019420265.1 Clostridiales bacterium | reverse complement strand
GCCGCAGGATAACCCTGTTTGGAAAACGCGCCGCCGGCCAGGGGCAGAGCAAACGCTGGCTGAACTGGCGGATAATCTGGCGCGGCTGGGCAAGGATGGAGAGGCAGTGCTCTATGGGCTGAGCCATATCGTCTGGGCGGCCATTCAAAAGGGAAGCGGCCAGGAGACCAGGCTGCTTTCACAGCTCGAGGTGCAGCGCGCACGCAATGAAGCGCTGGAACGCCAGCTCCATGCCCTGCAAGAGCAGAGCCGTGCGGCGTTTTCCAGCGAACTGCCGCCGGAGATTTAGATGAGAAGAGCTTGCCCTTTGGCGAGCTCTTTTTTATTTGGCGCAGGAAAGTGAGAAGATTTTTCGCCTTTTCTAGACAAGCTCTGCTCTTTTTTGATATGATAGAAAGGCCAATAGAAGATGGCAGGCAAGAAAGAAGGGTTTGTTATGGAAAATCGGAAACAGGAAATTTTAAAACGGTTGGAAGAGGTCTATATTAATGCCGTTCCGGCGCTACATTTTGTCAACCCCTATCAGCTTTTGGTGGCGACGATTCTCTCGGCGCAATGCACGGATGTGCGCGTCAATAAGGTTACAGAAAAACTGTTTGTTAAATATAAAAATGCAGAAGAATTGGCCGCGGCAGATTTCGATGAACTCTGCGATGATATCCACAGCTGCGGGTGCTACAGCGTCAAGGCAAAGAACCTGATCGGCACGGCAAAAATGCTGGTGGAGCAGTATGGCGGAGAGGTTCCCCCGGATATGGACGAGCTGACGAAGCTGCCCGGCGTGGGCCGTAAGACGGCGAATGTCGTGCTCTCCAATGCGTTTGGCATTCCCGGCTTTGCTGTGGATACGCATGTTTTCCGGGTGAGCAACCGCCTGGGCCTGGCAAATGCGAAAGATGTGCTCAAAACCGAGGAGCAGATGTGCGCGCTCATCCCCAAAGAAAAATGGGGCAATGCGCATCACTGGATTATTTACCATGGCAGGCAGGTCTGCCATGCCAGAAAGCCCGCTTGCGGCACCTGCTTTTTGCGCGATCTCTGCCCCAGCGCAGAGGGCGAGCCTGCAAAATAGGCTGCGCCTTTGGATAGGAAGCTGCAAAGCTGCAGAAAATGAAGGGAGCAGACAAGGGCGCGCGCTCTTGCGGTAGGCAAGAATGCGGGCGGAAAGTGGATAAAAAATGATTGTAGATAAAGTAAAGATCACGATTAAAGCGGGCAACGGCGGCAATGGCGCGGTCAGCTTCCGGCGGGAGAAATACGTCGCCGCAGGCGGCCCGGACGGCGGCAACGGCGGCAACGGCGGGGATATTCTCTTCCAGGCGGACAAGGATTTGCGCACGCTGGTGGATTTCCGCTTTAACCGCAAGTTCACCGCGGGCAATGGCGAGAACGGCGGCCGGCGGAATATGGCGGGCAAAGATGGGGAAGATCTCATCATCAAAGTGCCCGAAGGAACGGTGATTATCGATGAGCAGACCGGGCGCGTCGTGGCCGATTTGCATTCCGGGACGCCGAGGGTTATCCTAAAAGGCGGCCGGGGCGGCAAAGGAAATGCCAAGTTTACGACGCCCACGCGCCAGACGCCGCGCTTTGCACTGCCCGGCCGAAAGACATTGG
>JAHZHM010000188.1 GCA_019420265.1 Clostridiales bacterium | reverse complement strand
CGACGCATTTCTCCCAGCTTTCTTTTATTTTTTCCCAATGCCCTGCCCAATGTTGCCCAAAAATATCCATAGATTTGCCTTGCGTCAGCGAAAGATGTGGATCTGAGATGGCAAAAACCTTCATTCCGCTTCCTCCGCACTCAGCTCCGGCAAATACCGCTCCAGGTAATCCAGCAGCTCCTGTTTCCCAT
Source organism: Clostridiales bacterium (assembly GCA_019420265.1). Taxonomy (GTDB): domain Bacteria; phylum Bacillota; class Clostridia; order Christensenellales; family Christensenellaceae; genus QANA01. Next base: position 1,499 of record JAHZHM010000188.1, on the reverse strand, counting down.
ATCCTTCTTCTGAGGAAATGGGGATAATATCGTAAGCAAAGGAGGAAGGAATTTCTTTTCGTTTATGCACTGCCTCGTTCTTGCGCTTGGATTTTGCAATTTTATCCGCCTTGGTCAGGCAGACGACATACGGAATCGCATAATACTCGATATAATGCAGCATCGCGATATCTTCCTTGGTCGGCTTATGGCGAATATCCAACAGCAAAATGACCGCGCGCAGCTGCTTGCTGTTTTCAAAATAGGTACGCATCATTTCGTCCCAGGTTTCCTTCTCCGCCTTGGAGACGCGCGCAAAGCCATAGCCTGGGAGATCGACCAAATAGAACTGCTGATTGAGCAAAAAGAAATTGACCAGCCGCGTTTTGCCCGGCTGTTTGGAGACGCGGGCCAGCTTGCTGTTATTCGTCAGCGCATTGATCAGAGAGGATTTTCCCACATTGGATTTGCCCACAATCGCAATCTCCGGCAGCTCCTGGTTATGATAATCTTTTTTTAGTTTTGCGCTGCGCACGAACTCCGCCGTCTTTATAATCATCTCTGCTCCTCCAACCCCAGCTGGAACACTTCCTCTATCTCCTTAACCGGCCAGAACTGAACCTTACTGCGCACTTCCTGTGGGATTTCCTCTAAATCGACCATGTTATCTTTTGGGATAATCACATTTTTCAGCCCTGCGCGAACTGCCGCAAACACCTTTTCCTGCAGCCCGCCAATGGCCAAAACGCGCCCCGTCAGCGTCACTTCCCCAGTCATGGCAACGTCGCCCCGCACTTTCCGGTTCAGCAGCGCCGAAGCCACTGCCAGCGTCATCGTAATTCCCGCAGACGGCCCATCCTTTGGGATCGCCCCTTCGGGCACATGAATATGCAAGTCCTTTTCTTTATGAAAATTCCCGCTAATCCCCAACTGCTTTGCATGGGCGCGGACGACAGTAATAGCCGTCTTGGCGCTCTCTTTCATCACATCGCCCAGCTGCCCCGTCAGCTCCAGTTCACCGCTGCCTTCCATCGCGCAAACCTCGATGGGCAGCGTCACTCCGCCATTCGCCGTCCAGGCAAGCCCAATTGCAACGCCGATATCGCCTCTTTTGGGCAGATTCGTCTCCAAAAAGTGCGGCTTGCCAAGGAAATCTTCCAAATTCTTTTTGCCTACAACGATCTGCCGGTTTTCCTCCAAATAGCGCTTGGCCGCTTTTCTGCAAATTTTCGCAAGCTGCCGTTCCAGCGCCCGGACGCCGCTTTCCGAGGTATACTCCGCAACGATTCTTTTGAGTGCGGCCGGTTGAATTTTGAGCATCTTATCGTCCATGCCATTTTGGGCGATCTGTTTGGGGATGAGATGCCTTTTAGCGATCTGCTCCTTCTCATATGGCGTATAGCTGGAGAGCTCGATCATTTCCATGCGGTCATAGAGCGCCGCCGGAATGCTCTGCGCATCATTTGCCGTCGCGATGAACAGCACTCCGGAAAGATCCAGCCCAATATCCAGGTAGTTAT
>JAHZHM010000187.1:679-2021 GCA_019420265.1 Clostridiales bacterium | reverse complement strand
CCTTATTTCTATAATACAAAAGAAAAATAAGAGGCGTGGCAGGGTTTCTCTTTGCAGAAGGCATATTTTTGTTTGCAAAAATATGGCGAGGAAGTAACGTTTTAGAAAATTTGAGTGCAGCTGCATTGGGAATGGCCTAAAGGCATGGTAGAATAAGGAAAAGGCAGAAAAACATAGAGGAGGCAATGATATGGAAGAAAACAGATGGGAACAGGAAAACCAAGGAATTCCCTGCTTTGAGGGGAATTTGCGCAGCCATATGATCAGCGCCCCCCCTTGCCTGAGAAAAGCATCCGGAATCCGTATTTTCGGCAGAAAAATCAAATCTCTGGCCTTTACGACGGATGTTGCTATCATCCGCAATATCAACACCGACGCGATTATTGCAGTCTATCCCTTTACGCCGCAGCCGGCCATCACAAAGGCCATTATGACAGCGGCAGATATGCCGGTTTTTGTTGGGGTGGGCGGCGGCGTGACCAAGGGTGCGCGAGTGATCGATTTGGCGCGGGATGCGGAGTTTGTGGGCGCATTTGGAGTTGTGCTCAATGCACCCACAGACAATGAAACCATCCGTCAGCTCAAGCAGATTTTGGACATCCCTGTGGTGATCACAGTGGTATCCGAGCATACGGATGTTGCCGGGAGAATTGCGGCGGGAGCGGATATTATCAATGTCTCCGGTGCGGCCAAAACGGCGCAGATCGTCAGAAAGATACGGGAAACATATCCGGATATCCCGTTGATCGCGACGGGCGGGCCGACAGAAGAGAGCATCGAGGCGACGATTGCGGCAGGGGCCAATGCCATCACCTATACGCCGCCCAGCAATGGAGAGCTTTTTGCGGTCAGTATGCGCAAATACCGCGAGGCGGCAGAACAAGAAACAGAAGAAAAATAGAAAAAGGCAGCGCGCCAGCGCTGCTTTTTAGACGGAGGATGATATGACAGAACAGAGAAAACAGTGGTGCGAGGCATTTCAAAACGCCATTTTAGAGCTGTTCCCGGGGCGTGTGCTCTTCTTGGGAATTCAGGGCAGCCAGCGCCGGGGCGAGGCCACGGAACAAAGTGATATTGATATGGTGGTGATTTTGGATGAACTGGGTGCGGCGGATTTGCGGGCCTATCGGCAGATGATAGAGAAGATGCCTGAGCGGGAGAAAATGTGCGGCTTTGTCTCGGGAAAAAGCGAGCTGGCGCATTGGCCCAGGGCGGATCTTTTCCAGTTCTATTATGACACGCAGCCTATCTTGGGGGATTTATGCGACCTATTTCCCAGGCCTGGCCGGGAGGAAGCGCGGGAGGCGCTGAAAATGGGCGCGGCCAATCTTTATCATGCCGC
>JAHZHM010000187.1:0-669 GCA_019420265.1 Clostridiales bacterium | reverse complement strand
GCTATCTCTTTGAAGAGGGAAAGGCGCAGACTTTGGCGATGCTCTATAAGGGAATTTTCTTTTTGCTGCAAGCGGATGCTTTCTGCAAAGAGGAAATTTATTATGACAGCAAGCAGGCGCTTGGTCAGGCGCTTTCCGGGGAAGAAGCATGGCTCTTTGAGCGGTGCATGAGAAGAGATGCAATTTCCAATGCCCAAGGGCAGGAGTTGGATGAGCTGTTTACAAGATTGATTGCCTGGTGCGCGAAAAAGATGGCAGAGCAATAGAATAGAATCGTAAGAAAGCACAGAAAAGCGCCGCAACAAGGATACGGCGCTTTTTTATGTGTCAGCTAGCATTCTTCTTCGAACACAATCGCCTTTGCTTTCTATAGGGAACGCAAGCGGGCTTTTGGCAGGCAGGCGCCTCAGGCTCAGCGGGATATTCGCTCTCGTACGCATCAAAGTGCGCCAGCGCCAGGGCTGCCAAAACAGCGGCAGTCGCACAGCCCCAGAAGGCCCCTAAAAAATGAAAAAGCGCTGCAAAAACCAAAGGGACCGAGCAGAGCAAACCTAAAACGAGGGGAAGGGCGCGCTTGCCATAGCTGCCGCCTTGTGCGCCGCATAAAAATTTTTCTAAAAGTTGATGCAAAATGAAGTAACGCTTTTTCATAAAACCACATCCTTTCGT
>JAHZHM010000186.1 GCA_019420265.1 Clostridiales bacterium | reverse complement strand
AAAGAGAATACAGGGCTGAACCTGGTTGTCGCCATCAATTATGGCGGGCAGGATGAGCTGGTGCAGGCGGCGAGGCGGCTGGCAGAGGATTTCAAAGCCGGCAAGGCAGAGCTGAGCCAGCAGGCTTTTGAGGATAGATTTTATACAGCGGGGCTGCCGGCGGTGGATTACGTCATCCGCACCAGCGGAGAATTGCGCATGAGCAATTTTCTGCCCTATCAGGCGGCATATGCTGAGCTTTGTTTTACGCAGACGCTTTGGCCGGATTTTGATACGGAGCAGTATGTGCAGGCGCTGCGGGAATACGCCGGGAGAAACCGGCGGTTTGGAGGGATCTGATGTTTATCACAAGGACAATCGTCGGCCTTCTGGCGGCGGCGCTGCTGCTGGGCATCGTGCTGCTGCATGGCGTTTATCTTCAGGCGGCAGTGGTGATCGTGGCGCTGATCATGGAATATGAGATGATTAAAACGATCAAGGCCAGCGGCAAAATTCAGCCGGTTGCGCCGGTTTTATATGCCGTAACGCTGGCGCTGCCCGTTTTGACCTATTTCTTCTCGGATATCGGGGCAATTTATGCGCTGGTGGGCGGGCTGTTGGCGCTTTTTATCTGCGGGATCACCTGCAAGCGCTACAACATGGAGAGCGTTTGCTACAGCGTGTTTGCCATGTTTTACCCGCAGTTTCTCATGCTGTTCCTCTATAAGATGGTGCTGGTTTCGGATGTGGCCAAAAGCCAGCTGATGATTTTCACAGCCTTTGCCGCGGCCATCTGCGAGGATACGCTGGCCTATTACATTGGCAGGCTGTTTGGCAAGCACAAGCTCTGCCCGGAAATTAGCCCGAAAAAGACGATCGAGGGCGCGGTGGGCGGCCTACTTGGCGGCATCATTGGCACGGTGGCTTTGGCGCTGATTTTGGGGCACCAAGGCATCGGCATTGGTTGGTATGTGCTGCTGGGCGCTGTTTTGGGCGCGCTTTGCCAGTTCGGAGATCTGGCAGCTTCGCTCATCAAGCGGCAATTTGGCGCCAAGGATTTCGGCAACTTGCTTCCTGGGCATGGAGGGCTGATGGATCGGCTGGACAGCACGATTTTCATTTTGCCGGTGGTCTGGCTCTTCTTCTATCTGTTTGCGAGATAGGAAGCGGCCCAAAGAGCGCCAGTGTGCGCTCTTTTTCATAAAGAATAGAAAACGGAGAGACGAGAATGACGACGAAGATAGTTGGCGGGGTAGCGGTGATAGAGAGCGAGGAAGTGGTGATCAAAGACACCGCATCTGCCATTGATTTGATGATGACCGTGAAATATGAGACGGGATGCGATAAAATTGCCCTGAATAAGGAGGCGTTTCTCCCGGAATTTTTTATTCTCAGCAAGCAGATCGCGGGGGAGATTCTGGAGAAGTTTATCACTTATCAGACCAAGCTGGCAATTTACGGGGATTTTTCCAAATACACCAGCAAGCCGCTCAGAGATTTCATCTATGAGAGCAACCGCGGCAAGGATATTTTCTTTGTGGAAAGCCAGGAGCAGGCATTGCAGCGGCTGGGCGCGGAGTAGTTTGCGTGGAAATGAGACGATAGAATCGGAGAGGAAACGTGAGACGAAAGAAAATTGCCGTATTAGGCGCGACGGGTTCGATTGGCACGAGCACTTTGGCCGTGCTGCGGGATTTGCAGGAAGAATACGAGGTTTATTCGCTTTCGGCGCACAGGAATATGGCGCTTTTCGCGGAACAGATTCGAGAGTTTTCGCCCAAAGCGGCGGCGATCACAGATGAGCAGTGCGCCAAAGATTTCCGGGCAGAAGGAGTAGAGCTTTTCGCGGGAGAGAAAGGGCTGATTCAGATCTGCGATGGGGCGGATCTGGTGATTTTGGGCGTAGTTGGCGTGGCAGGGCTGCCAGTTTTCGAGCATTGCC
>JAHZHM010000185.1 GCA_019420265.1 Clostridiales bacterium | reverse complement strand
CTCCGCCGCCCCCTACGGATGACCCGGCGGATGCGGAAGAAGAAAACGCAGTGGAGAGCGGGAGATTCGGAGAACTGCGCAATGCGTTGAGCGGGAAATCGGCAGCGCTGGAAGATAAGGCATGGGATCAGATCATCGTCTGGAACCGGGGACCGCCGCCGGAGGATGTGTATGCGGTGGTACATTACAGAATCGAGGGCAGCGAGATGGAAGGGTTAGCTTACTGGCATAAGGCCCGCGGCGTATGGAGCATGGACGAGTACGGCGCGTATGCGTTGGAGGCGGACGTTCTGGGGTGGTTCCGGGTGCCGAAGTGGGATGGCTGATATGAAGAATTTACGATACGACAACGAGCAGTGCCAGAGTGTGGCGTATGAGAAGGCGTCGCCGGAGCTGCTGCGCCAGCTGAGGCGGGTGGCTGTGGAGCGCAGACCGGAATGCTGCCTTGGATGCGGGTTTGGGCGGGCATGCAGCGTGCATGGATGCGCGGCGGTGCGCAAGGCGATTGATATTTTGGAGGGAACAAGATGAATATTGAGCAAAGATCCTACGTGAAGTGGGCGCGGCCTTACCTGAAAAAGAAGAATGTGGCCGCTATGACAAAAAAGAGAGCTATTAAAATCATCATGGCCGCCACGTGCTGCGGAAACAGGCGCTGGGCCGAAGATATGTTTATGGATGCGAAAAGCAAAATCGCCGGAAAGCCACGCAACGTCGATGCCTGCTACCGCGTGATCTGCTGCATCTACAACACTAGCAGCAGGCCCGAATACGAAAAAAGCACGTCACTGATGGCGCACTCGATTGCGACGCAGTTAAAAGATCTGTACGGGCCCGGAGTTGGCGGAAAACTATTGATGATTTGGAGAAAGGGTGAAAACAATGGATAATTTGATTCTCGACCCGAAGATCAGGTCGCTGCTGGCAGAAGCGTTCCCGAAATGCTTCATCAATATGAGGTTCGAGCTGGTCGTCTATCCGCTTAGAAACACATGGGTTCCGCTGGATGGGGTGCAGACCATCGACGAGTTGCGGGCGCGGGTGATCGAATATCTCAGCCGTGAGGCGTTCAAAGGTGGTAGCAACCGCAG
>JAHZHM010000184.1 GCA_019420265.1 Clostridiales bacterium | reverse complement strand
TGAATGTGCACAGCCCCGGAGGTTTCGGGCACGCCCTCGAACACTTTGACAGTCACGCCCTCGCGGTTTTGCAAATCGTAGAGATAGAGGCGATCCGTCTCCTGCCCGGCCTGCTGCAAAAAGGCCAGATACTGGCCATCCAGGCTGAGCTGAGGCAGGGCGTAGACATAATCCTTGATGGCGAAAAACTCGCCCTTCTGCCTGTCGTATGCGCAGACGCGCCCGCCGCCATTGGAGGAGGAATCCACCCAGACGATATACTGATCGCTCATCTGCAGCCAGGCGATATTCTCGTATTTGACGGGCACGCTGATCTCCTCGCTGACGCCCTGCTCGGTATGGTAGATGACCAGGCGGTTATACAGCACAACGCCGCTGGCTGTGGAGGTGGAGGAAAAGACGATATCGCCGCCAAACAGGAAGGGGTCGTTGATCGTATTATAGCGGATGGCGGCTTCCTTTTGCAGATTGCTCCAATCCTCCGCGCCCTCCGAGCTGACCCCGGAGACTGGGTCTACAAACGGCTTTGGGTCCACGCTTTCCGGGATTTTTTCCTGCTGGCGCGGCCGATAGATGGCGAAATAGTAGACCGCGGCCACAACCAGCAGCAAGGCAACGCAAAGCAGGGCAATTTTCAGGCCCAGATGGTCCTTTTGCCCCTGCATGCTGATATGCCCTTTTTTGCCCCAACCCGAGCGAAACCGCTTCATACCCGCTCCTTAACTTTGTTTTTGCTTTGTCATCAGGCAAGTTGCCGAGGCGGCGCAGGCCATGCCCTCGCCCACCGCATCGAACTGTTCGGCGGTTTTTGCCTTGACGGAGATGCTGCGCTGCTCCACCCCCAGCGCCTTTGCCAGGCTATGGATGATCTTCCGCTTATAGGGCGAAAGCTTGGGCTTTTCCAGGAAAACCGTGGTATCCAGGTTGACCAGCGCATAGCCCTCGGCCTGCAGCATGGCCCAAACCTGCGCCAGCAGCTTCATGCTGTCTGCCCCCTTGTAGGCCGGATCCGTATCCGGGAAAAACTCGCCGATGTCCCGCTGCCCGGCCGCGCCCAGCAGCGCATCCATCACGGCATGCGCCAGCACATCCGCATCCGAATGGCCATAAAGGCCCAGGCTGCTCTCGATGCGCACGCCGGCCAGCACAAACGGCCTGCCTTCCCGAAGCGCATGGATATCGTAGCCCTGGCCGATGCGCAGATCCCGCACGCCCAGCACTTCCTGCGTCCCCCGGACGATATCTTTGGGATGCGTCAGCTTGAAATTATTGCCGCCGGATACCACCAGCCGCGGATGCAGGCCCAGCCGCTCCACCAGGGAGGAATCGTCTGTGCCCAGAAAGCCGTCTTCCAGCGCTTTTTCATAGGCCAGCTTCAAAATCTCCCGGGGAAAGACCTGCGGCGTCTCCACCAGCACCAGCCGGTTGCGATCCAGCGTGCGCAAAAAGCAGCCTTCGGCATCCGCCAGCTTGACGGTATCCGTGCACCAGCAGCCGGCCACGCCGCTGCCGTGCTCGATGCAGCTGCGCACGCAGTTTTCGATGAGCTCGGGCGTCGTAAAGCACCGGGCGCCATCCAGCACTGCCAGAATATCGCAATCCGAAGAGGCGGCCAATATGCCGCTATAGGCTGAATCCTGGCGCGTCGCCCCGCCGGATGCCAAAATCACTTCCCCTTCCGGGAAGATGGCATCTGCAATTTCCCGCATCTGCTCGCGCTCGCTGTCCTTGCAGACCAGCACAACCTCATCCAGGCAGGCGGCCTCCCGGCAGCTTTGCAGCGTCAGCTCCAGCGGCGTTTTGTTCGCCAGGTTTAAAAGCATCTTATTCTTATCCGCGCCAATGCGCGTGCCCCGGCCAGCGGCCAGCACAATGCCCGCCACTTTCATTCGATCACCTCATACATGCGCTCGGCGTCTTCCTTTTTGGTGGATTCCACGAGCTCTTTGACGCGCACTTTGAGCGGCCGGGCGCCAAAGCCGATGGTGATCTCATCGCCCACCTTCAGGCGATACCCGGGCTTGACTTCTTTTCCGTTCACGCTAATGCGCCCGCCATCCGCCGCCGAGGCCGCAACCGTCCGCCGCTTGATGATCCGGGAGACTTTTAGAAATTTATCTACTCTCAAAACAGTCCATCCTTTATTTGCTTTTGCCCGCCGCAGCTTCCATTTGCGAGGGGCAGCTTCCAACATGATTATAAACAAAACGCGCCCATCTGGCAAATCCATGGCGAATTTTGCGGCATACTTTTACAGCCTGTTCATATTTGCCCCGGCCGGGGGCACAAAAGCGCAGCAAAAAGGCTCGCCGGATAGCGAGCCTTTGCACAAAACTAGTTGTTATTTTACAGCGTCTTTGAAAGCTTTTCCTGCTTTGAAAGCGGGAACCGTGCATGCAGCGATCTCGATGGGCGCTTTGGTCAGCGGGTTGATGCCCTTTCTGGCAGCGCGCTCTCTGGATTCGAAAGTGCCGAAGCCGACGATCTGAACTTTCTCACCCTTGCCGATCTCCTCGACGATGGTTTCGGTCATAGCGACCAGAGCCTTTTCTGCATCTTTCTTGGAAAGATCTGCCTTTGCTGCGATTGCTGCAATCAATTCTGTTTTATTCAACGTAGTTCTCCTCCTTTTTAAATTGACGAGTTCTTTTCTGCGCCGCCCCCGGCCTGGGGACAAGCGTCATGTGAAATTATACACGGCTTTTTGCGCCAATACAAGCCTTTTTCAGCTTTTTTTACACATTTTGGCCCGATTCCAAAGCGCATCCTGCTCTTCCAGCGGCATTTTTGCCAATTCCTGGCCCTGCTGGCTGGCAAAACTTTCCATTTTCGCCATGCGATCCGCGAATTTGCCGCAGGCGGCCAGCAATGCGGGCTCTGCATCGACGCCCAGCTTGCGCAGCAGATTGACGGCGGAAAAGAGCAGATCCCCTGCCTCTTCCTCTGTGCTCCCGTCGCCGGCCAGGGCGGCGCAGAGCTCGGTCAGCTCCTCGCGCACTTTTTCCAGCGCGCCCTCGTAGTTTTCCCAATCGAAGCCGATTTGCGCGGCTTTTTTCTGGATCTTCTGGGCCCGGATAAGGGCGGGCATCCCGGAGGGGATATCTGCCAGGCTTTGGGCCAGGGATTTTTGCGCTTTCTCCCGGCGCTTGATGGCCTCCCAATTTTGCATGACTTCCCCCGAATCTTTGACCACGGCATCCCCGAAAATATGGGGGTGGCGCCGGATCATCTTGCGGCAGATGCCGTCTGCCACATCCAGGGCATCGAACTGGCCATGCTCGCTGGCGATGGCCGCGTGCATGACGACTTGCAGCAGCATATCCCCCAGCTCATCGGCCAGGGCAAATTCATCCTGGGCATCGATGGCTTCCAGCACTTCATAGCACTCCTCGATGAGGCAGGTGCGCAGGCTCTCATGCGTCTGTTCCCGATCCCAGGGGCAGCCGTTTTCTCCCCGCAATCGGGCGATGACGGCCAGCAGATCCGCGAAATCGTAGCAGGCTTTTTGCTCGAAGGCCGGCTTATCCAGCACCAGGGTTGTGCTGTAGTCGAAATGCGGGAAGGAGGGAAAATCTGAAAGCGGCAGATCCACCCGCCGCCCCAGATGCACCAGATGGCAGGGGGCGTCTGCCGGATAGAACCGGGCCAATGCCGAGAAGAGCTCCGCTGCCAGATAGGGGCTATCCAGCTCGATCAGCACCAGGCTGCTGCCGCCGGTAAAGCCGCTCTGCTCGAACTCGCTGGCCGGGCACAAAAACGCTCCTGCCGGGCAGACCGCGCCCGCGCAGAGATCCAGCGCCGCCTGCCCAAAGCCCGTGCCCGGCAGAATTTCCCCGGCCAGCCCCTCGGCCGCCAGCGCCGCGGCCAGCTTATGCTGGGAAAGCTCTCCCATCAGGCAGAGGGTTGCGCCGGGCATTTGGCGCAGATGCGCCAGCGCCAACGCCAGCAGTTCCTCGAAATCCTCGGCCTGCTCGTAGAAAGCGTCCAGCGTCTCAAAGCGGACGCCCTGCTCCCGCAGCCAGTCGGCCAGCGGGATGCTCCCCGTCTGCAAGACGAGCTGCTCTGCGCTTTGGATCTGCTCCCACGCGCCAAGCGAAAGGCTCTGCTTGGCTCCAATTCCAATTCCGATGATTTTCATGCTCTCTCCTATTCCATCCGGGCGAGCTTTGCCCGGCCGCGCGACGCGTTGGCACATTCTTTGCGAACTTGCGCAGCTCCCGTTCTCCTGCCGCGGCGGTTTTTGCGTTATCTTCTCTTCTTTATTATACTACGCCCCGGCCTGCCCTCACAAGAGCGCAAAAAAGGCATGCCCCCGCGCCCCTTGCATTTTCCTTCCAAAAATGGTAGGGCTTGCCTCGGGGTTACGCTATGCTCTGCCCCCGCAAGGGGCGCAAAAAGAGGGCCCGCGCCCGGCGCTGCCCTCTTTTGGTTTGCAGGCGCTTAGTATTCCTCCTGCTCCTCTTCTTCGCCCTCGTGGATATCGCTCTTGGGCTTTTCCAGACCCTCGATTTTGATGCCTTTTTTCTCGGCGTAGTCCCAAAGGGCGGCATGAATGGCTTCCTCCGCCAGCAGCGAACAGTGCACCTTGACGGGCGGCAGGCCATCCAGCGCCTCCATGACGGCGGCATTGGTAATCTTCAGCGCATCCTGTATGCTCTTGCCCTTGACCAGCTCTGTGGCCATGCTGCTGGTGGCCACGGCGGCGCCGCAGCCGAAGGTTTTGAACTTGACATCCCGGATGATGCCCTGCTCATCGATATCCAGAAAGATGCGCATGATATCGCCGCACTTGGCGTTGCCCACCGTGCCCACGCCGCTGGCGTTTTCAATCTCGCCCATATTCCGCGGATGCTGGAAATGGTCCATCACTTTTTCACTATATGCAGACATTTGCCTTTCCTCCTATTTTGCGTTCTTTTTGACAAAATCCTCATAGAGGGGCGACATGGCCCGAAGCTGCTCTATGATGCGCGCGGTGTTTTCCACGACGTAATCCATCTGCTCTTTGGTATTGCTCTCGTTCAGCGTCAGCCGCAGGGAGCCATGGGCAATTTCATGCGGCAGGCCGATGGCCAGCAGGACATGCGAAGGATCCAGCGAGCCGGACGTGCAGGCCGAGCCGGAAGAACCGCAGATGCCCGCCATATCCAGCATCATGAGCAGGCTCTCGCCCTCCACAAACCGGAAGCAGAAGTTGGTGTTGCCCGGCAGGCGATCGCTCGGGTGCCCGTTCAGCCGGCTATAGGGGACTTTGGCCAGCATCTGCTGGATGAGGTAATCCCGAAGTTCACGCTCTTTTGCCGTGCGCTCCGGCATGGTCTGCACTGCGATTTCCGCCGCTTTGCCCAGACCCACGATGCCCGGGACGTTTTCCGTGCCCGCCCGGCGCTTGCGCTCCTGCGCGCCGCCATGGATAAAGGAGCGCAGCCTTAGGCCCTTTCTGATATACAAAAAGCCGATGCCCTTGGGGCCATTCAGCTTATGGCCGCTGGCCGAAAGCATATCGATGCACAGCGCGTCCACATCGATGGGAACCTGGCCATAGGCCTGGACGGCATCCGTATGGAAGAGCACGCCCGCCTCCCGGGCGATTTTGCCGATTTCGGCCACGGGTTCGATGGTGCCGATCTCGTTGTTGGCAAACATGATGCTGATGAGGATGGTATCCGGCCGGATGGCGGCTTTGAGCTCGTCCAGCGAAATTTTCCCGTATTCATCTACATCAAGATACGTTACCTCGAAGCCCTGCTGCTCCAGATACTGGCAGGTGTGCAGCACGGCGTGATGCTCGATTTTGCTCGTGATGATATGCCGCCCTTTTTTGGCATATGCCTCTGCGGCGGCCTTGATGGCCCAGTTATCCGATTCGCTGCCGCCGGCCGTGAAATAGATTTCCTCCGGCTTTGCCCCGAGGGAATTTGCGATCACTTCCCGGGCGTGGTCCACCGCCGTATGGCTCTCCTGCCCCAGGCTATAGATGGTCGAGGGGTTGCCATAGTGCTGCGTGAAATACGGGAGCATCGCCTCCACCACTTCCGGGCGGGTTGCCGTCGTCGCGGCATTATCTAAATAGATGACTTCCTGCATAGCTATTCTCCTTTTCCGCTCTCGCAAAAGCGCTTGGCGCTCTGCGCGCAGTTTCCTTCTTTTAAAAGCTCGGCGAGGAAAATCTCGTCGACCGTCTGATTGATGCTTTTGGTGATGCGCTGCCAGACATACTTGGTGACGCAGGTTTCCTCTGCGGCGCAGGGCTGCCCTTCGCCCATCAGCGCCGAGCATTCCACCAGGTTGAGATCCCCTTCCTGCGCGAGCGGAACGGCGCCCACCGAGATTTGCTCGGCCGGCCGGGCAAGGCGATAGCCCCCGCCCGCGC
>JAHZHM010000183.1:239-9062 GCA_019420265.1 Clostridiales bacterium | reverse complement strand
GCTCCCCTGGCTTTTATGCACGGTAACGGCATAGGCATGCTCCAGCTCGGCAAGCTCATTTTGGCTATACTCGGCCAGGCGGTCGTCGTCGAACAAAATTTCCAGCGTGCGCTCGGCGGGATCGATGCTGAAAATGCGCCCAATATCGCCGTTAAATGCACCCGATCCGGCCGTGAGCGCGCGCATCGTCCCCTGCAGATACCATTCTTTATTGTAGTTATTGACGGTCTGCATGATTTTATCGCCCTCGCGGTAAACCGTATCGCCAAACTCCAGTTCTTTTTTCTCCACCCGCCGAGGATTCAGCCGCTCGCGGATTTCCTTGTTGATGTTGTAGACGCCGATGGACCCTTTTTTCACCGGACAGATGATCTGAATCTCATCCATCGGCACGCCCTCCTCCAGGCGCTCCTGATAGACGCGCATGGTGCGCTCCAGCGCCTCCTCGGGCGTTTTGGTGGGCAGGAAGAGAAAATCCCCGGTGGAAAAGAGATCGATACTCTCCCCCAGGTTGACTTTATGCGCGTTCAGCGCGATGTTCCCCTGGCTGCGGAACACTTCATTCAAAATCGCCACGGGAATATGCCCGCTGCCGATGATATCTTTCAGCACATTGCCCGGGCCCACAGAGGGCAGCTGATCGCTGTCGCCCGTCAGAATCAGGCGCGTGCCCGGCTCCAGCGCCGCCAGCAGATTTTTGAGCAGGAAGATGTCCACCATGGAGGTCTCGTCGATGATGACGGCATCCGCCTCGATGGGGTTATCCTCATCCCGGGCAAAGCGGCTGTATTCCGAAATGTCCTCTCCCGGCTGCGCGCCGAATTCCAGCAGCCGGTGGATGGTCTTTGCCGGGCGCAGCGTCGCCTTTTCCATGCGCTTTGCCGCCCGGCCGGTGGGCGCCGCCAATGCCGTCACGATGCCGCTTTTCTCGAAAATAGTGAGCACCTGGTTTAGGATGGTCGTCTTGCCCGTGCCCGGGCCGCCGGTGATGACGCAGACCGGGCAGGATGCCGCCAGCATCACCGCCCGCTCCTGCTCTTCCGAGAGCATCTCGTCATCCTTCAAAATACCCTCCACCAGCGCACCGGAAACCTCAATTTTGGGCGTCGCCTTAGAGAGCTGCACCAGCCGGTATGCCGCATAGGATTCGGCCAGATAGGCCGTGGAAAGCGCCACCGCCCGCACGCCGTTATAGGTGTTTTCAGATAGCGCGCCCCGGCCCACCAGGCGCTCAGCCGCCTGCAAAACCTCCTGCGGCTCTGCCTGCAGGAATTCCGCCGCCGCTTTGACGGCCGCATCCATGGGAAAACAGGTGTGCCCCGCCTCCATCTTGAGTTTTAAGATGTGCACAAGGCCGCTTTCCAGCCGCAGGCTGGCATAGCCCTCCATGCCAATCTCGGCGGCGATGCGATCCGCCTTCATAAAGCCGATCCCCGGCACATCCTCGATGAGCCGATAGGGGTTCTTCTCGATGAGATAGGAGGCGCTTTGCCCATAAACCTCATAGGCCGCCATGGCTTCCTTGATGGAAAGCCCCATATTTTGCAGCGAGAGAATGACGCCCCGGATCGTCTGCAGCCCCATATACTGCTCGTGAATCTTATCCGCCATTTTCGGGCTGATCCCCTTGATCTGCGCCAGCCGCCTGGGGTTATTTTCGATAATAGAAAAAGAGTCGGCATGGAACTGCTCCACAATGCGCCGGGCGATAATTTCCCCCACGCCTTTGATGAGCCCGCCCGATAAAAAGAGCACGATGCTCTCATCGCTCTCGGGCATTTTGGATTCCATGCTGACTACTTTAAACTGCTCGCCATATGTCCTATGCGTGGTATAGCCGCCGTAAAAACGGACATACTCTCCCGGCTGGATCAGCGGAATATTGCCCACGCAAACCACAAGGTTGCCTTCGCAATCCAAATCCAGCACAGTGTATCCGTTTTCCTCGTTGCGGTAGACGATATCCGCAACCGTTCCCTCCACATAGGACAATGCTCTATTTCTCCTCTTTTAATTGCTCCACGCGATCCAGCCGCTCCCAGGGCAAATCCAAGTCCGCCCGGCCGAAATGGCCATAGGCGGCCGTGGGGCAGAACTTAGTCTCCCTCAAACGCAAATCCTCGATGATGCTGCCCGGGCGCAGATCGAAATTGCGCCGGATGATCTCTGCCAGCTTTTCATCGCTGAATTTACCCGTCCCGTAAGTGTCTGCCAGAATCGAAACCGGCTGCGCCACGCCAATGGCATAAGCCAGCTCGATCTCGCATTGCTCTGCCAGCCCTGCCGCCACGATGTTTTTGGCGACATACCGCGCCGCATAGGCCGCGCTTCTATCCACTTTCGTCGGGTCTTTGCCGGAAAACGCCCCGCCGCCATGCCGGGCATAGCCGCCGTAGGTATCCACGATGATTTTGCGGCCGGTCAGCCCCGAATCGCCTCTGGGGCCGCCGATGACAAACCGGCCCGTCGGGTTGACAAGCAGGCGCGTCTTGCTATCGATGAGTTTGGGATCGATGGTGGGCAGAATGACCTGCTCAATGATCCCCTCCCGCACGCGCTCCACAGGAATATCCGCATGCTGGGAAGAGACGACGATGGTATCGATGCGTCTCGGCTTCCCATCTTCATACTCCACGCTCACCTGGCTTTTGCCGTCCGGCATGAGAAAATCCAAAATTTTCTCCTTGCGCACCTGCGCCAGGCGCTTGGTCAGCGCGTGCGCAGCGGCAATGGGCAGCGGCATATACTCCTCCGTCTCCCGGCAGGCATAGCCAAACATCATGCCCTGATCGCCGGCGCCCGTCTCCCGCGCGCCCGTACCCCGGGTCTCCAGCGCCTCGTCGACGCCCATGGCAATATCCGCGGATTGCTCATCCACGCTGGTGAGCACGGCGCAGGCATCCGCATCAAAGCCGGATGCCCCGCCGGTATAGCCGATTTTGCGAATGGTCTCCCGGGCAATTTTCGGGATATCGACATATGCGCTCGTGGTAATTTCTCCCATTACGAGCACCAGCCCGGTGTTGACCGCCGTCTCGCAGGCGACTCTGGCCTGCTTGTCCTGCTCCAGAATGGCATCCAAAACCGCATCCGAAATCTGGTCGCAGATTTTATCCGGATGCCCTTCCGTCACGGATTCCGATGTGAAAAGTCTGTTCATAAAAACCTCCCGATATAGAAGAAAACCCCGCCGCGCATTCGCGGCGAGGCACAAGCTGCTTCTTGCCTCATCTCTCAGCTTGCGCCGCAGGATTTGGCACCGAATCTCCTCCGGTTGCCGGGCTTCACAGGGCCTGTCCCTCCACCACTCTTGATGAGTGATTTGATTATATCACACAGCGGCCTTCTTGCAAAGAGCAAACAGACATATTATACTAAAATTCAGCAAAAACATGGCGGCAGTCGGCCGCGGTTTTGCCAGAAACTTCCATCATCGGGGGGAATTGCATATGAAAAAAGTGCTGGGGTGTTTGCGCCGGGCTTGTGAAGAATTTGACATGATAAAAAATGGCGATAGAATTGCTGTGGGCGTCTCGGGCGGCAAGGATTCCATCCTCCTGCTCTATGCGCTGACGCTCTACCGCCGCTATATGAAACTCGATTACGAGCTTTTGGGCGTGACGGTGGATCTCGGCTTCGAGGGCTTTGATACCGCCCCTATCCGGGATTTCCTGCAAAGCCTTGGCGTTTCCTATCACGTGGAAAAGACGGATATCGCCCAGGTGGTTTTCGACATCCGCAAAGAGCCAAACCCATGCTCGCTCTGCGCGAAAATGCGCAAAGGCGCCTTTTATGAGGCCGCCGCCCGCTTGGGCTGCAACAAAGCCGCTTTTGCCCATAACCAGGAAGACCTGCTGGAAACGCTGCTCATGAGCATGATCTACGAGGGCAAGCTGGGCGTGTTTTCCCCCGTAACGTACATGAGCCGCGCGGATATTACGCTCATCCGCCCATTTATCTATCTGCCCGAGAAGGAGATCATCTCCCAGGTGCATGCGCTAAATCTGCCGGTGGTCAAAAACCCCTGCCCGGTGGATGGCATCACCAAGCGCAAAGACGCCCGGGAGCTGCTCAATCATTTGCTGACCTATAACCCCAAGGCAAAGGAGAGCATGCTGGCCGCGATTCGCAACACGGGCAACTATCATCTCTGGGATAAGCTCCCCTCCGGCCGCTAATCTTTCCTACGAAAAAGCAGAGTGCAAATTTTGCACTCTGCTTTTTTTGCAGCGCTATCTCGCGTAAAGCCGAAAAACCAGCCAGTTCAGCAGCCTGGCCGGCAAGAGCCGCGCCAGCAGCGTAATCGCCTGATAATCCAGCCGAATGGCATAGAGCGGCTTTCTGTTTCGCTTGCGCGCAATCCTTGCAATGGCGCGCCCTGCGGCCGCGGGCTCCATGCCGCTCTGCTCATCCCGTTCCATCTTGGCGACAGAGCGGGCAATCCGCCCGCCATACGCCTCATCGCCGGCGTTTTGCTTTTTGCGTGCGCTGGTAAACCCGGTTTTGATATCCCCCGGCATCACCGCACAGACCGAAACCCCATATGGCCGAACTTCATTCGCCAGCGCCAGGCTATACGCGTTAACTGCCGCTTTGGAAGCCGAATAAAACGCCTGAAACGGGATGGGAACTGCCGCCGCCACCGAGCTTACATTGAGAATCCTGCCCCGCCCGGCCCTTCGCATATGCGGCAAAACCGCCTGGCACATGCGCGCCATGCCAAAGAAGTTGATGTCCATCTGCCGCGCCGCATCCGCCATATCCGTAAACTCCGCCGCGCCGGAAATGCCAAAGCCAGCATTATTGATGAGAACATCAATGCGCCCTTCTCTGCTCAGCACATACTCCGCCGCTCTTTTTGCATCCTGCTCGGAAGCGACATCTCCCCTGATATGAACCCAGCCGGAAGGCTCGCTCTCCCCTCGGCTCATCTCATAGACCCGGCACCCTTCTGCTGCGAGGATGCGCGCCACGCTATTTCCAATGCCCGAGCTGCCGCCCGTGATTAAGACCACCTGCTTCATCGCGCCACGCCGCCCCTCTCGCTAATATCCCAGGCCCTTGATCGCGCTTTTGACTGCATCCTTATTTTGCTCGGGCACGCTCGCATAGATGAAAGTCTGCCCCACCCGGCAAACATAGCTATATTTTCCATTTGAAGTCTGCACATAGACGCTGAAATTGCGGCCATTGTTTTCGTATCTGGAAGCGGTTGCCCCCTGTTCGGATTCAAAGGTCGCCTTGTTCTGCGCAAATGCCGTTTTGGCCTGCTGCTCTGTCTCCACTTCAAAAAATTCGATCTGGTATGCCCCGCCCTGTTCTACCGCCAAAGTCGCGCTCAGGACCTGGCCTTCAAATTGATCTGTAACATCCAGTATGGTGTAGCCCTCCTGCTCCATGCGCTGGGAAAACTCCTGGGCTGTGATGGGCTTTTTTTCTGCCGTGCAGCCCAAAGCCGCCGCCAGACAAAGAACGCTGCAAATTCCCGCCAAAATCTTTCCAAACTTCTTCATCGCAAATTCCTCGCTTTCTCCTTCCCAGTATAGCAAAACTCATCAAAAAAATCACCAGGCCTTTGGCATTCTCCCTCAAAAAAGCCGTTTTCCTCTTCCGTTTTCCGGGAAAAATAGTATAATGGAAGTATCCATTTCAAACTTCATAGGAGGTTTTCATGCCCAAGATCAAAAATGCTCGAATCTTTAATGGCGAGGATTTTATTCCCGTTACCGCTTTGCGCTATGAGAACGGCGTCATCGCGGAAATGTATGACTCCTGCGGCGATCCCGATGCGCTGGATGCAAAGGGCCAGATCCTCTGCCCCGGTTTCGTGGATCTGCATATTCACGGCAGCTTTGGCAGAGATGTGCTGGAGCCGGGCGGCACGGCGCATTTGCGGCAGCATCTGCCCTCCGTCGGGACGACTTCCTTCTGCCCCACCAACGCCACGGATACATTCGATCATATCCATTCCTTCCTTTCGGAAGTGAAGCAGGAAATGCAGCAGCAGAGCGGAACCCGCATTCTGGGCGCGCATATCGAGGGCCCCTTCTTTGCGCTGGATAACCGAGGCGCGCATGCCATTCCGCTTTTGCAGGATCCGACCATGGAAAACTATCAGAAAATGGTGGGTGAGCACGAGGATGTCATCGCCAGAGTTTCCATCGCCCCGGAAAAACCCGGCGGCATGGAGCTGGTTTCCTATCTGGCAAAAAAGGGCATCGTCGTTTCAGCGGCGCACACGGATTCCATGGCAGCGGAGATGGAGGAGGCCATCAGCAAGGGCGTCAGCATCGCGACGCACACCTTCAACGGTTTCTACCCCGTGCACCATCGCCAGGAAAACAGCATCGGCGTCGTTCTGACGGACGATCGCATCATCTGCGAATTTATTCCGGATTTGCAGCACATCAACGTCTATGCCGCGCGGCTGATCATGAAAGCCAAGGGCTTTGAGAAAACCTTCATCTGCTCGGATGCGCTGGAGCCCTCCCAGATGGGCGACGGCATTTTCAGCCTGGCGGGCAGCAAAGTCATCGTCAAAGATTCTGTGGCACGCCTGGAAGATGGGCGGCTGGCAGGCTCCACCATCTGCGTGCTGCAAGGCGTGCGCAACCTGGTGAATATCATGAAAATTCCGCTCTGCAAAGCGCTTCGGCTGGGCACCTATAACCCCGCCAACGCCATCGGCAACCAGAAAATTGGCCGAATCGCCGTGGGCGCGGCAGCAGACTTCTTGCTGCTCACCGACGATTTAGATCTCAGCCAGACGTATATCCGCGGCAAGCTGGAATATAGCCGGGCTTAAGCGAAACATCAAAAGAGCAGGGGCCGCGCTCCTGCTCTTTTCCGTATTTTTCAAACGGCAAAGAAAAAAGGATGCGAATACTCGCATCCTTTTTTCTATCTCATTAGTTCTTAGCCTGCTCAGCGACTTTGCTCATCGCTTCCAGCACCTCTGCCGGCAGCTTATCATAGCCGCCCTTGGCCTCGTCTCTGGATTTGATGAACTCCACTCTGTCGTTCATGCGGGCCGCAACCTGCTCTGCATAAGCAGCATCCGAGAAATCCGGCTCCATGCCTTCCACAGGCAGATAGGAGAAGCCTTCAATCTTGCCGAAGGGCTTGAAGGAAGCCTTTCCTTCCACAACCTGCTCCAGGCTGCCCAGCGTCATCTCCTTGGTTACTTTCTTATCCATGAAAGAGCCCGTGTTGAAGATGTAGCAATCGACGTTCTTTTCCTCAAACAGCTTCTTGAAGTTGAGGTAATCCATCTCCAGCGGATAGGTGCGGAACGGGTTTGCATACGGCTCGACAACCAGCGCGTTGGGGTCAACGCCCGGGGCCAGGCGCTCTGCCGTCGTTCTCTTGGTGGCCAGCGTTGCGCCCATCGCGGAAGCAACAACCGGATCCTCAATCTTGATAACCGGCGGAAGCGTTGGGTCTTTCATCAGCCAGATGATCGCATTAACCGGCTCCTCGAAGAGGTCGACGCGGTTGGGGCTCCAGAGGCGGCTCTTGACGGCGCGGCCGTTGCCATTTCTGATATCCTCCGGAACGATGACGATCTTGCCGTCTTTATCCATGGTGATGCCGTTGTTCTGAACGGTCATCAGGAATTTGTTGTCCTCGCAGCCAGCGGGGTAATCCTGCGTCTTATCGAAGTAAGCCGGCTCCAGCGCGACGGAGACCGTCTTGTCGCCCGTATCGATGACGAACGCATCGTCGTGCAGAACAGTAACATCATATTTATTGTCGTGCTTCGCGTGGGTGATGGTGGATTTGCCCGAGCCGGAAAGGCCGAACACAGCCGAGACGAACTTCTTGCCGCCAGGCAGATTGTAGCGCTTCTGGCCGCCGTGGCAGGAGCACCAGCCGTGTCTTCCTGCAATGCCCCAGGCCAGCGTCAGCGTGCCCTTCTTGAGCTCGCCGAAGTAGCGCATGCCCAGCACGCAGGCGACGTTATGCTGCGGATCGAAGAGCGAGAGGCCCAGCGGGAAATCCGGGTGAGACCACTCCGGGTCTGCAAACACATAGATATCCGGCTCGCCCTCGATGACCTTGGACTGCTCATACATCTGGTTGTATGCTTCGTTGCAATACTGGAAGTTGAGCATCCAGGAAAGCAGAGAGTTTGCAAAGGTATCCGGGATCATCAGGTGTGCCTTAACCATGAATTCGGGGGAAAGGCCAACATATGCAGAAGTTTTGAGCATATTTTTGTCTTTCGTATCGAAAATGGCATCCCGAATGATCTTCTGCAGAGCATCTGCATCCACGCCGGGCTCGCCGATGATGCGGCGGGCTGCTGCGCAGCGGCCCTGAACGCTGCCATCGTTGAAAACCAAAACCGTTGCATCCTTGGGCAGGCCAACTTTATCTGCGCCAAAAATAGGCATATCTGTTACAACCGTGCCGGGTGCGTTTGCAGCCAGCTTATACGCTTCTGCGGGCGTCTCTACTTCGTAGACGTTGTTGCCGTAGAAAGGCGTTTCGATGATCGTCTTAAAGTTGTTAAAATAGGAGCCTGCTTTAATCTCGGAGAGATCATAGAATTGTTTTGTTGACATTTCAAACCTCCAAATTTGTAGTGAAACTAGTTCATTTGGCAAAATTATGCCAAACTTGGCTAATTATAAGGATTCGCCGCATTTTCCTTTTTTCCTCTTTTTTTCAAAAAATTTTTTTACTTATTTTTGCAAATTATTTCTGCTAATTTTGCAAATTCTTCCGGCGAAAGGTTCTCCGCTCTGGAATTTACCGGGATTTTCGCCTCGCCAAGCGCAAGTTGAATTTCCTCATTTTTCATTTGCAGGGAATTTTTCA
>JAHZHM010000183.1:0-229 GCA_019420265.1 Clostridiales bacterium | reverse complement strand
AAAGTTTTCCTGCGCTGTGCAAATAATCCTCGAACGATCCGCGTGTAATCCTCCCGCGGCACATCAAACTGCGCCCTAGGCTCTATGCTGATCACTGCCGAATCCACATCCGGCGCGGGCAAAAAGCAGTTGCGCGAAACCGAAAACAGCTGCTGCACGCGCCCATAGTATGCCACCGAAGCTGTAATCGCCCCATAGTTAGAGTCGCCTGGCGCTGCCATCAGCCGCT